>CAYPAS010000036.1:0-8282 GCA_964408785.1 uncultured Gammaproteobacteria bacterium
CCAATGAAATATTAGGTTCATCTGATTCGCTTAAAGTCCCTAAGCTTTATTATCACGGCCGTTTACCTATAAGAGGAAAAGAAACAGAGTTGAATAATTATTTAATTAACAACGGCATTGATATTTCCGGCGGAGAATTTGATATAATTATAATGGATTATATACTGGGAAAAGATTTTTCTTCTTATCTTTTAGATAAATCATTGTCGTTTATTGATGAAAAAGATCTTTTGCCGGATACGGCTGATGTCAAAAGCCGTTTAGCAGAAAATGAACAGGTTAAATTTAATGAATTGTATGACGTGATGGCGCTCCAGCTTAATTTTTCTTCAGATGAAAATGGCAGTTTTCAAGAAAGAATGGCGGCGGAAAAAGAGAATGAAGCAAAAATCGTTTCTTTTTTGCGCGCTAAGGGTTTTGTTATTGATAAGGAAAAATTTAATGGACTAAAAACCGGTGTTAAAAAATTGAATGACAACGGCCTGTATCATCGCGATCTTCATGCCCGAAACATTATGGTATCCATGGACGAGAAGGGAGAAATAAAAGATTATTATTTGATAGATTTCGGCGAAGCGATTGATGATCCTAAAAATGAAAACCCTTATCAGGACGGCGATAAGATATATCGAAACGACAATTCCTTTTTTGCTAGTTATGAGTTGTTGACTGAGGCTGACGACGGCCTGAGTAAGCAGGAAAAAAATTGGATTAGGCGCCAAGAGTCTTTGACTAAGAGAATTTTAAGCCGGATAGAATCTGACGCTAATTGGCTGGCCTTAAAAGAAGTCGCTGTTAGCGAAATGGCTAAACCCCTAGAATCTTTGGCTAAGAAAATCGGTTCGATTGATAATCTTTGGGAATTTAAAGTAGCTCTCCTTTATGAATTAGGGAAGAAGCGGCCAGAGGCAGTTTCGGAATTTATAGATGAAAATAAAAGCAAGGCCCCTTTGTCAGTAGCCAATGATTTATTGCAGATTAAGAAGATTTTAAAAAAATAGCCCTCTTTTGAGGACTATTGCTTTTTTAATTTTTTTTGGATTTTTATCGCCTCATTAGAGAATTTATACTCTTTCCCGTTTATAGTAATAGAGACGTAATCCTTAAAAAAATTTATTTTATCAGCCCCCACCGAAGAAAAATTTTTTATTATTAACTGTTTTTCTTCTTCTTTAAGACTCATAAAATCTCCATTTATTTGAGATAATATAATAACCTTATTATTAAAAATTGTCAAGACCTTTGTTTTTTAGCCTTATTCTTGCCGTAAAAGGGAAAAAATGCTAAAAAGTAAAGGAATATTTATGCATTATATCCTGAAACAAGTTGAAAATGTCCTGGATTCTGGCGAAATAAACGAAAGCCAGGAAAGAGATTATCACGAGGGTGATTACGCTTATTTTGATTTTTATAAGTCGCGCTTTGATTATCTTTACGGTCTTTTTCGCAAATACTATAAACCGGGAGCTAAATTTTTAGACGTTGGCTCACTTTTTGCTTATGGTTGTCTGGGCGCTAAATTTTTAGGGTATCGAGTTTGCGGTCTTGATTTGGCGAAATACGTCGAGGCTTTTCAGGATCGTTTCCAATATTTCGGTATTGATAACCGTTCTTGCGATTTAGGAAAAGAGCCGATACCATTCGCCGCTGAAGAATTCGACTTAATCGCGGCTAGCGAGGTTTTGGGGCATTTAAAATTTCATCCTTCTAAATTTCTTCAAGAGGCGGTTAGAGTTTTGAAACCAGGAGGATTGTTGATAGTGACTTCGCCCAACCTTTTGCGCCTGAATAATATCGCCAAGATGTTTTTTGGTTATAAAGCCGGTTCTGACATCAAGGATGAAGAACAGTACACGGGCGAGTATCGTGAATTTACTTCAGCGGAAATAGTCTATTTGATCCAGAAAAGCGGTTTAGTCGTTGAAAGGTTGGAGTATAGGAATTTTAATTATCCTAATCTTAATTGGCCGGTAAAATTATTAAATATAATTGGCGGCTTGATTATTCCGCATCGCCAAGGAAATATCGTGGTGATCGCTAGGAAGAAATTACGTTATTTAAGTTAAGAAGATAAGCAAAAATATATGGCAGAAGACACATCAAAAAAGGAGGGCTCTTCATTTCCTAGTATGGAAGAAGAGGTTATTGATTTCTGGGATAAATCAGCAACCTTCCAGTTAAGTTTAAAAAAAGAAGCGCCAAAAGGTGATTACGTCTTTTATGATGGACCGCCTTTCGCCACGGGGACGCCGCATTATGGACACCTGGTTGGCAATATTATGAAAGATGTTGTGCCTCGCTACCAGACGATGCGCGGTTATCACGTCGAGCGCAAATGGGGCTGGGATTGCCACGGCTTACCAATAGAAAATATTGTTGAAAAAGAATTAGGCCTGAAGACTAAAAAGGATATTGAAGACATGGGCGTGGGTAAATTCAATGATCTTTGTCGGGAAAGAGTCTTGGGATATGTTGATGATTGGCGCCGGATAATCAGGCGTTTGGGCCGTTGGGCGGATATGGATAACGCCTATAAGACCATGGATTTGGATTTCATGGATTCTATTTGGTGGTCTTTTAAACAGCTTTGGGATCATGGTTTTATTTATCAGAATTATCGTTCGATGCATATTTGTCCTCGTTGTGAAACGACCTTGTCGCAGTCGGAAGTTTCCGAGGGTTATAAAGATATTAAAGATTTGTCATGTACGGCTGAATTTGAATTAGTCGACGAACCGGGGGTATTTATTTTAGCCTGGACAACCACCCCCTGGACTCTTATTGGCAATGTCGCCTTAGCGGTCGGGAGTGATATTGAATATGTCAAGGTGTCGTCGGCTGGCAAGTATTTTATTTTAGCTAAAGAAAGATTGGCTGATAATTTTAAAGATCAAGCTTTTGAAATTTTAGAATCATTTAAGGGGTCGACGTTGGTCGGTAAAAGCTATCGGCCGCTGTTTGATTATTATCAGAATGATGAATCCCTGGAAAACAAGGAGCGCGGCTGGCGGGTTTACGCTGCTGATTTCGTGACGACTACCGATGGCACCGGCGTTGTCCATATCGCGCCAGCTTTCGGTGAGGATGATATGGAATTAGGTCGTTTGGAAAAATTGCCGTTTATTCAGCATGTTGGTTTGGACGGAGTTTTTAAGCCAGAAGTTAAAGATTTTTCCGGTTTGCACGTTAAGCCGATAGGTGATCATAGCTCTACTGACGTTGAGATAATAAAATTCTTGGCACATCAGGAGCGTTTATTCTCTAAAGAAAAATATGAACATAGTTACCCGCATTGCTGGCGTTGTGATACACCGCTCATCAATTACGCGACATCTTCCTGGTTTGTCAAAGTAACGGAAATGAAACCGCGCCTTTTGGAAAACGCTAAACTGATTAATTGGTCGCCTAGTCATATTAAAGAAGGACGTTTTGGTAATTGGCTGGAAGGTGCTCGTGATTGGTCGATTTCTCGTCAGCGTTTTTGGGCCAGTGCTATCCCGATTTGGGAATGCGATTGCGGCGAGAAACGGGTGATAGGAAGCGTGGCGGAATTAGAAGGATTAACTGGCCAGAAAATTAACGATATCCATAAAGATAAGATCGATGACCTGTCTTTCGCTTGCGAAAAATGTGGCGGCCAAATGCATCGGATTCCCGACGTCCTTGATTGTTGGTTTGAATCCGGATCGATGCCTTTCGCCCAACTTCATTATCCTACGGAAAATAAGGAGCTTTTTGAAAATAATTTTCCCGCGCAATTCATCGGAGAGGGAGTTGATCAGACCCGTTGCTGGTTCTATTATCTTCATGTCATTGCCGGTGGTATTTTTGACCGGCCAGCTTATCAGAATGTAATGGTTAACGGAACTGTCTTGGCGGAAGATGGCAAGAAGATGTCAAAAAAATTAAAAAATTATCCGGATCCGGGTGCCGTGATGGAAAAATATGGTTCCGATGCTTTGCGCGCTTATTTAGCTTCTTCGCCGGTAATGCAGGCGGAAAATTTTAATTTTTCCGAGAAGGGAGTCCAAGAAGCTTTGCGTAAGAATGTCATGCTGCTCTGGAATACTTATCGTTTTTATGAGATGTATGCTGATGGAAAGATTGATAAGCGTTCCAGCCAGAATATTCTCGACCTCTGGATAAAAGCCAAGCAGAAAAATTTAATTATTGAAGTAACGGCCGCTATGGAGGCTTATAATATGCCGAAGGCCGCTAGGGCGATAAGCGAATTTATCGATGAGCTTTCTACTTGGTATCTGCGCCGCAGTCGTGATCGTTTCAAGTCAGAAAATTTAGAAGATAAGGCTAACGCTTTAGCGACTATGCATGAAGTTTTGCTTTCTTTGGCTAAAGTAATGGCGCCGATTATGCCTTTTATTTCGGAGAGGCTTTGGCAATCGCTTGAAGGCTATAATTTTAAAGATAGTCAAAAGTCCGTTCATTTGGAGTCTTGGCCGGAACCTGCTGATTTAGATGATAATGATAAGTCAGTTTTAGAAAAGATGTCGCTTGTCCGCCGCGTGGTGGAAATGGGTTTGGCTCGACGTGATGAAGCCGGAATAAAGATTCGCCAGATGCTGGGAGAAATAAAAATTTCCGGCGGCGCTACGGTCACGATAGATAATGATGATTATCTTTCTTTAATAAAAGATGAACTCAATGTCCGTTCGGCCAGTATCGTTGCGACTGAACAGGAATTATCTATCGAATTAGATACGACGATTACGCCGGAACTGAAAAAAGAGGGGCTGAAACGTGAATTAGTGCGTTCGATAAACATGATTAGAAAAGACAAAGGCTTGGAAATTTCTGATCGCAGTCGAGTAATTATCAGCGGCGCTAGCTCTGAGCTTGCTGAAGTAATAGAAGCGATGCAGGCAGACATTTGCCGAGAAACTTTGAGCTCGTCTTTAGATCTGAGCGAGGCGAATGACGGTCAAGAAATTAAAGTTAACGATGAAAAAATCTTTATAAATTTAGAGATAATTAACTAATAAAAAATATGGGAATTTTAAACATTTTAATTATCGGTTTAATCTTCATTGTTTTAGCTGGTTTGAAACAGATTAACCAGTACGAGCGTGGCGTTAAATTTACCATGGGTAAGTATTCTAAATTAATGGAGCCGGGCTGGCGTTTAGTCGTCCCGATTTTCCAGAGTTATAAGAAAGTCGATATCCGCGTCAAAGCGGTTGATGTCCCTGATCAGAAGGCGATTACCCGTGATAACGTGCCGGTTACTGTGAATGCCGTTATTTATTACAAGGTTGCTTCGGCGGAAAAAGCGGTTATCGAAGTGGAAAATTATTTTTACGCTATTTCCCAATACGCTCAAACCACTATGCGTAATATCGTCGGCGAAGTTACTCTTGATGAACTTTTGGCTAACCGTGATAAGATAGCGGAAAGAATTAAGGAAATCGTCGATCGGGAAACTGACGAATGGGGAATCAAGGTTAATAACGTTGAATTGAAAGATGTTTCTTTGCCGGAATCGATGGAACGGACCATTGCTAAGCAGGCGGAAGCGGAAAGAGAAAAGCGGGCGGTCATCATTAACGCTGACGGCGAATTGGCGGCGGCGGAAAATATCGCCAAAGCCGCTAAAATACTTACGGCTTCTGACGGCGCGCTTCACTTGCGTACTCTGCAATCAATCAATGATCTCTCTAGCGATCAATCTAATACGGTCATCTTCGTTACCCCAGTGGAAATACTAAAAGCTTTTTCCAGCTTTAAAAAGGATTAATTTTGCTATGGCCAAGATAGAGCTTTTAGCGCCAGCAGGGAATTTGGAAAAAATGGAAACGGCTTTAGCCTATGGCGCTGATGCTGTATATTTAGGTTTGCCCGATTTTTCTTTACGCGTCCGTATAAATAACTTTGATTTATCTGGGATAAAATCGGCGATAAAAAAAGCGCATTCTTTGGGAAAGAAAGTTTACGTAACGGTTAATATCTTCGCCCACGAAAGGCATTTCCGTCGCCTGCCCTCTTATATCAAGAAATTAGCGGCTTATGGCGCTGATGCTTTGATTATTTCTGATCCGGGAATAATCTCCGTAGTTAAAGAATCTTGGCCGGAAGCGGAGATGCATCTGTCTACTCAAGCTAACTGCACTAACGCTGCGGCCGCCGCTTTTTGGTACCGCCAAGGAGTGAAGCGGGTGATATTAGGACGCGAAGTTTCAATCGCTGAAATCAAGGCGATTCGTCGCGCCGTACCCGATTTACAATTAGAATATTTTGTCCACGGTGCGATGTGCATGGCTTATTCTGGCCGTTGTTTCTTGTCGCAATTGTTTACCGGCCGCAGTGCTAATTTAGGGGATTGTTCCCAGCCGTGCCGCTGGTCTTATGATTTAAGCGAGTATCGCTTGAAAGCCGGCGGACACGAGGAAGAACTGGAATTAGTTGAAGAAAGTCACGGATCATATCTTCTTAATTCGCGCGATCTTTGTTTGATGAAAAAAATACCTGAATTGTTGGCGGCTGGCATTGATAGTTTAAAGATTGAAGGCCGGGCAAAAAGCGTTTATTATTTAGCCACGGTTTGCGGCGCTTATTCACGAGCCATTGCCGCTTGCCATTCCGGTATCAGTCAGCCGTCTTTGAAAAAAGAATTAGCCTATCTTTATGAAGAACTTTCTTCTAAATTAGCTAATCGCGGTTACACTGAAGGTTTTGCCGCTGGCGGCAAGGGTGAGCAGAGCCTTGATCGTTCTCATCAAGAGAGTGATTGGGAATTTTGCGGCCAAGTCGTTAAAGTCAAACAAAAAACCAATAAGTCTGATATTTTTTTCCGCGTCCACAATACCATTAAGGTTGGTGATGAAATAGAGCTCTTAACTTTTGATTATGATATAATAAAATTGAAATTGGAGAAGCTTTATGACGGAGGCGGACAGGAAGAAATAAGCGAAGCCCATGGTGGCGGCGGTGACTGTGCGGCGATGCTCAGCTTGGCGGGAAAGAATAAAATAGCGCCTTTGGCGGTTATCAGAAGGCGTTTAAGATAAATATGATTGCTTATTTAAAGGGAAAAATTTTAGAAAAAAGAATTTCTTACGCGATTGTCGAGGTTGGTGGTATTGGTTATCAGGTTTTTGCTACTGATAAATATTTAGCGACCCTGCCGATAAACCAAGAAGCGGCGGTTTATGTCTCTCAGATAATAAAAGAAGACGCTAATGATCTTTACGGTTTTAAAAGCCTGGATGAGTTAGAATTTTTTGAAATGCTTTTGACGGTCTCAGGTATTGGTCCAAAATCAGCCATGGCGATTATGTCTTTAGCGCCGGCTAATGAACTCTTGGCTGGTATTAGCGCCGGTAATGCTGAAATATTAACTAGGGTTTCCGGGGTCGGCAAAAAAACAGCAGAGAGATTGGTTTTAGAATTAAGGAATAAAGTTTCACGACTTTCTCTTTCCGCCGATTCTTTGCCTGGTGTTAGTTTTGCTGGTGATGAAATAGAAGCTTTAATGACTCTTGGCTATTCGATTAATGAAGCTAAGGAAGCTCTCTCTTTGGTTGATCCGGAAATAAAAGATAGCGCTTCGCGCGTCAAAGCCGCTTTAAAATTAGCCGGCCGCAAGTCTTAAGATAAACAAATGGATAACGATGATTTAAAATTTTTAATCTCAAAATCGGGCAGGGAATTATTGGAAAGCTTATCAGATTCAAGCGAGGCGGATTTAGTCCGCCTTTTAATGAAGTCCGACAAAGAACAGCGGCGCCACTTAACAGCCGCCGTCAATTTGATTTCTTGCCGGCGCCAAGCGGCGGGAAAATTTTCGAAAGCCAATGAAATGTTTTTCACTCTTTTGTCTTTGGAGCAATCAACCGGAGAAATAATCGCTGATTACATAGCGCAAAGATATGAACCGGATTGGCTGGTAGCCGATTTGACTTGTGGTTGCGGCGGTAATCTAATTTCTTTAGCTAAGCATTGCCGTTCTGTTATCGGCTTGGATATCAAGCCGGAAAATATTGCTATCGCCGCCCTCAATTTGGATTCTTGGGGGTTAGGTGGAAAAGCGTCTTTAGAATTAGGTGATGTTGAAAAGGGGTTCCCGGAAGCGGATGCTTATTTTATTGATCCGGCTAGAGATAGACCGGGAAAAAGCAAAACTCGATCGCTACTTAATTCTCGACCTAGTATAAATTCTTTGTTGCCGCTGATTAATAGTGACCGACCCATGGGCATTAAAGCTTCGCCGGCCATTGATTATCGGGAGTTGGATATTTTTTCCGAAAAACCAGAGATAGAATTTATTT
>CAYPAS010000037.1:0-8237 GCA_964408785.1 uncultured Gammaproteobacteria bacterium
CAGTAGGGATTAATTACTAGAAAAAGCTGTTCGGTGCCGCTAAAATCCATGGCGGCAATAGCTTTTTCTTGGCCAGGATAATCATAAACCATTTTTAAATAATACTCATAAAGCGAGCCGCTGGTCGGTATAGGATAGAAATAAATCTTTCCTTCACGGCTTTCGACCTGCTTTTCGAAACCGAAAAGGGAAAGAGCGGCGGCGCCTACTTGCTGGTTGGCTAGGACTATATAGGGTTTTCCTTCGGCCGCCTTGTCTATTTTTTTAACCGTTTCTAAGTCATCAATACTGGTACTGAAGCTGTGGCTGTTATAATATTTATCGAAACGCGGATAACTTAGATAAAGACAGGCGGTTCCCAGGATGGCGATAAATAAGATGCTGATTAATTTAAAAGATTTTTTAGGATGATTTTCTATCGTTAAAATCAGGCGATTAAAAAATGAGGCAATCAAAGGGATGCTGATCAGGATAATAATATTTAAGATTCTCGTTGAATAGGCGTTCTGCTCATAATCAATCAGCCCGGGATTTTTTATGCCGCAGCTCAGGACGAAAGACAAGAAAATCGTTAAGGCGCTTATCGCTGAAACTTTTAGGATGCCGCCTTCTTTTTTGGAAAATAATTCTTGGAAAATGAGCGCTGCCAGGAGCAATAAAATAATGAGCTGGCGGTTATAGAAAATGAAGTATAAACTGTTTAATAGAAAATTTTCATCGCCAGCCAGGCTCGGTGTTCCTATTAAATTTTTTAAGATATCAAGCAGGTGAAAATTATTCAAGGAAAATGAGCTTATTCCACCGCTGACAAAAATAAGGGCGGCTGGTATCAATAGGGACATTAATAAGGCAGCTATCGATAAAAGCCATTTTTCCTTTTTTTTATTGTTAAATTGGCGGCTGTTTAGATTGTCGATAAGAAAGAAGATGAGGGCTGGTATTCCGGCCAGGGGATGGGTAATAGCGGCAGCAACAGCAAACAATAAGGAAAATATTTTTAATCTGGCAGCAATGGCGGCGATGCTCAAAATCAGCCAAACATAAGCCAGGCTTTGCGGTGTAGCACTAATAAATAATGACCAGATTAAGAATGATATTAATAAGACGCTTAATCCCCGCTTTTCTTGACTGTTAAAAGATTGAAAAACAGCCAAAGGCAAGAATCCAGCGGCTAGTATTAATGTTAGCCAGTGATTAAGCCAAGCCGCGTTGACGCGCCAGCCAGCGTTTAGCAGGCTTATCAGGCTATAGTATCCGGCGTAATATGGTTGTTTTGGCAGAGCTTCACCGTTTTTAATGATTAAATCGATGGTAGCTCCATGGATAAAGGGGTCAAAGCCATAAGCTAGGGGATAGACGATGGCCGCCACGGAAATTGAAAGCAAAAAATGAACGAAAGAAAGGGCGTAAAAATAAAATCGTGATTCAATTTTGCTTAAAAGATAAGCTAGGGAAAAAGTAGCAAGAAAATAAACGATAAAGAAATTCTTGCTTACTATATCCCAAGGAGATAAGAGAGCTCCCTCGGCTTTGGCGTTATAAAGAAAGAAGACGGCGACAGCGGTTAAACAGATATAAAGACCGGATAAGATTATTTTTATGATTTTTTCATTTTCTTGTTTGCCGTTTATTTCTTCGGGAAAATCTCTAGATGACTTTTTCTTTAGAAAGAAGATAGAAATAATTATCGATAGATAAGATAAGATAATCAGTGGCCAACTGAGTCCTGAAAAATAATAAACAACGCCGCCTATAGAACTAAAAAAAGAAAAGCCGGCCGCCGTCAACCAAAAAAGCTGATTTTTTCTATATTTAAAAATATTTATCATAATCTTCTTAAATAATAGCAAATCCTTGCGAAAAATGGTAATTTTGCTAAGATTAATTCATGATAAAAAAGATTAAAGAAATTTTTAACTCCAATTTGAGTTTGCTTATTGTTTTAATATTAGCCGTTATATTTTTTCTGGCTACTTCGTTTTTTAATTATTCAGCCTTAAAACATGGCGATATTCGTTGGTCGTCGCCGGATGAAACGGCCAATTACTACTTTTCCCGCATTTATGCGTCTAGCGGCAAGATAAGTGTTTTTGATGAAGCTAATATTTTAGGGGAGGACAGCGTCTTGCCTCGTAGTTTTCGTAGCGATTCTGCCTGGTTAAAACCGGTCAGTTTTCTCGGCCTGCCTATAATATACGGCTCTATTGCTTCTTTTTTGGGGATTTTTATCTTACCGTTTTTGACGCCGCTTTTTTCGGCTATCGCCCTGCTTTTCCTTTTTTTGTTACTGCGCCGCTTTTTGAAGGAAAGAGTGGCTTTGATCGCTGTATTTATCTGGGCTGTTTTTCCAGTTAATTTTTATTACAACGCTCGGAGCATGTTCCATAACGTTCTTTTTTTGGATGTCTTTATTATAGGTCTTTATTTTTTGTCTTTGGCTTGGTTTTCCGAGAAAGAAACGGTCTTTAAGCGCTTTTTCTCTTTTTCGTTTTCTAAAATATCTTTTAAAGAGAGCGCTGCTTCCTTGTTGGCGGGAATTTTTTTAGGAATCGCTTTATCAATCAGGACTTCAGAAATAATCTGGATTTTTCCCGCCGCTTTTTTGTGGCTGATTTTTAACTATCGGCAGATAAGCTTGCGTCGTTTATCATATTTATTCCTTGGCGCGGTTTTAGGCGTTTTGCCGGTCGCTTATTACAATCAGGTTCTCTATGGTTCTTTCTGGTATGGGGGGTATAATGAAATGAATCGTTCATTAGCTGGTTTGGCGGCTAGCGGTACACAACTCTTGATTTCTTGGACGGATTTTAATTGGCAGAGTTTTATCAATTTCTTTAAAGATTTATTTGATAAGGTTTTTTATTTCGGTTTTAAGCCGCGCCAGTCTTTGCTTTTTGCGTATGCTTATATCGGCCGGATGTTTCCTTGTTTATTCGCTCTGGCTGTTTTTGGCGCCGTAATTTTGCTTTTTAGACAGTTCCGCAAACTTTCGGTTAGACATTTATCTGTTTTAGCTTCTTGGCTACTGGCTTCAGCAATCCTGATATTTTATTATGGTAGTTGGAAATTTAATGATAATCCCGACCCCAACCGTTTTACTATCGGCAACTCCTATACTCGCTATTGGCTGCCTGTTTATTTGGGGCTAGTTGTCCTATCTTCAGTGGCTATATATGAAAGCACTAAGGCGATATTTAAGATGTTTTTTTCGGAAAATAAGCGTTGGCGGCGTTTGGGTGCCATGACTTTGCAATTGTTAATCGTCTTTTCTTTTGCTTGGCATTATTCAGCTTTTATCCTTTATGGTTCTGAAGAATCTTTATTTAATCTTTATTATAATCAGCGTAATGACGAACAGGCGGTTTCTTACGCCAAAGAATTATTGCCGCCAGAGGCGATTGTCGTTACCAGATATCATGATAAATTTTTTTGGCCAGATTTCCGGGTAATAGTCGCTTCTTTGCCGGATGATGGAGTTTTCCGTATAGTATCTCGCCTAGAATCAGAACACCCTTTTTATTATTTCGGTTTTTATTTGTCGCCTACCGATGTCGCTTATCTTAATGAAAGGCGCCTACCAGGTTATTTTTTAAGGATAGAAGAGATTAAACACATAAACTCTTTCGGCCTTTATCGTTTTGAAAAAATTTTAATCGACCAAGATGTTAAAAAATAAAAAAATAAAAAATTCTTATCATATAATTACTATCGGCTGTCAGATGAATCAAGCGGACAGCGAACGTCTAGCTTCTTTTTTGGAAAGCCGGGGTTGGTATTTGGAGGAGCAGGAAAAAGCCGCCGTCCTTATTATCAATACTTGCGGCGTTCGTCAGATGGCAGAAGACCGTGTTTACGGCCTAGTTGATCAGGCTAAACGTCGCAACCCCAAGATTAAAATAGTAGTGAGCGGTTGTCTGAGTCGCCGCCAAGACGTCCAGAAAAGACTAGCCGGTCGCGCGGATTATTTCTTGCCGGCCAGTGAAATTTGGCAGCTGCCGGAATTGTTATCCGACAAAGAATATCAGCCATACTATAGCTTGGATGAGTTGCGCCTGAAGCAGGGGGAAAAATATTTAGAAATACCGCCAAAATATTCTAGTCCCTATACTGCTTATTTGCCGATAGGTAATGGCTGTAATAATTTTTGCTCTTATTGCGTGGTTCCTTACGCTCGCGGTCGTGAAGTTTATCGTTCCGCCGTTTCTATTATCAAAGAAGCGCGCCGTTTAGTACGGGCTGGCTACAAAGAAATAGTTCTTATCGCTCAGAATGTTAATAGTTATAATGACGGCCAAACTGATTTCCCTTCGCTTCTAGCGGCGGTGGCGGCTCTGCCGGGAAATTTTTGGCTTAGATTTTCTTCTAGCCACCCCAAAGATCTTAGCCAGGATTTAATAGAGGTTCTGGCCGCTTATCCTAATAAGATTTGCCGCCATCTTCATTTAGCTGTTCAGTCTGGCGATGATGAGGTTTTAAAACGGATGAATCGCCGTTATACAGCCAAACATTATTGCCGTTTAATTAAGGCAGTTAGGCGGAAAAATCCAGGTATTTCTATTACTACCGATGTTATCGTCGGTTTTCCTGGAGAAACATCCGAACAATTTGATAATACGGTTAAATTGTTTGAGGATCTTTCTTTTGATTTGGCTTATATAGCACAGTTTAGCCCGCGTCCTCAGACGGCCGCCGCTAAATTATCCGATGATGTCAGTCGGGAAGAGAAGCGTCGCCGCGCCCGGGTTTTAACGGATATTTTAAAGAGAACAGCTTTGGAAAACAAGCAGAAATTAATAGGAAAAATTGAAAAAGTTTTAGTCGATGGCGTTAACAAGCGCAATAAATATTTTGGCAAGACCAGTTCTTATCAAACAGTCTTGTTCCCGGCACCGGCGGAAGTGGATAATCTTATCGGCTATTTTGTCTCAGTCAAGCTTTTGAAGGCCAAGGATTTTGGTTTGGAGGGAGAATTTATAAAATTAGAAGATGAAAAGAAAAATAAAAGCGGAAAAAAATAAAAAGCCGCCAGTATTAGTCATTGTTGGTTCGACATCTAGCGGCAAGACGGCTGTTGCTGTTAAATTAGCGCGTCTTTTTGCCGGGGAAATAATCGGGGCGGATAGCCGTCAAGTTTATCGCGGTTTAGATATTGGTAGCGGCAAGGATATATCGGAATATGGCAGTGGCCGAAACAAAGTTCCTTATCATCTGATTGACGTCGCTGATCCGCGGGATAATTTTGACTTAGCTAATTATCAGCGCCTGGCTTCAAAAGCGATTAAAGAGGTGATAAGCCGCGGCCATCTGCCGATAATCGCTGGCGGCAGCGGTCTTTATTTTCAAGCATTGGTTGATGGCTATCTTCTTTCTAGTCCCGCTGGCGACAAAAATGAACGGGAAGAACTTGAGGCTTTGGGGCCGGCTGAAATTTTGAAGCGTCTAAGTATTCTTAAACCAGAGTTCGCCGAGCGTTTAAATAATAGCGAACGTCATAATGCCCGTCGTTTGGCTCGTTATTTGGAAATATTTACTTTAGATAATTCTTATGGCGAGCGCCCGGTCAAAAAGTCTCCGCCGTATAATTTTTTAGTAATTGGCTTATCTTATCCTGATGAAATATTGAAAGAAAGGATTTTTAAGCGTTTAGATGAGCGCCTGAAAGAAGGTTTGGTGGAAGAAGTTGAGAATCTCAATCAATCTGGCTTAAGTTGGCAGCGCTTGGATTCATTTGGTTTGGAATACCGCTATACTTCCCGTTATTTGCAGGGCTTATTAGATTACGAAGAATTAAGAGAAAAGCTGGGAACAGCTATTTATCGTTTCGCTAAGCGTCAAAAAACTTGGCTTAAGCGCTGGGAAAAACAGGGGAGGAAAATATATTGGGCGGCGAGCGAGGAAGATGCTGTAAGTTTAGTTAGCGATTGGTTGAATAATTAAAACCCCAGCCGCAGGGAAGCGGCTGGGGGTCAGAGTTTAAATTAGAAGGGGGTTAATATTAACGGCAGAACATGCCTATGGTCCCATTATAAATGTATTGGTAGTAACTAGTATTACATGGAAAAGTTGATTCTGGGCCAGGATCAAGACTGCTATTAAGCCAATTACGATCTTCAGAAACACCTAGATACCCTCCGCAATTCAAAGCAGTGCCTAACCAGCCAAAACCGCTAGATGCTTGCGGCGAAAACGGCGTGTATGTATAACCAGTTTTAGGATCATAAGTATATTGAAATGTCGGTTGGCCGTTAGGGTAACTAGCATGAGCTGCACATAGTTGATTATATACGGTGCTAGTTGATGTATAGTTATAATTTGACCAGCCCATTAAAGTAGCAGTTCCATCGCAATTGTAATCGAAACTATTATCGCCGCGATGAACAGAAAATGATAAAGTCTGTCCCGGCTTAGCATTGGCGTTTGAATCATAACAATCATTAGCGGCACTAGTTAAATCTTTCTGTCTTTTCCAGCCACTTCCTGGTGAGGTAGTTGTGTCAGTCGCTTGTCTGGTTTCAGCTCCGGTGTAACCATCATTATCGGCGTCTAGGGCCCAAAGATAGCCTTTGCCAAAACTGCCACCGGTGCCGGAAAAAACAATTTTGCCACCGGCCATAGTTATGCCATATGTAGGATTGAAAATTAATTTGCCCGAAGAACCTATTGTTATATCGGCATTTGTTTTCAAGGTTATCGTACCATTTTCTACGCCATATGGTTGGTTTATTGGACACGAATAACTCACTTCCACATCCCCCTTTAAGGCCCAATCGCTGCCATCACGAATAACTTGGCACGGATCACTCCAGGCCAGAGTAAGGGAATTTTTATTACCATCATTATCTTCGGCGTTAAAAATAGTGATATAATCTCTGACGCTGGTATCTTTTACTAGCCAGCTGCCCTCAAAAACTTCTTTTTCGTCATTAGTTTCTGAGGCTTTGGCGATTTTAACGGAAGAAGAACTGGTTGTTTCTTCTGAGGCAATAAAAGCCAAACGACGTTCTTTGGCCTCTTCTTTGTTTAACATGATAAGCTCATTTTTATCATTAACCATTACCTCGGCAAAGCGGGGGTCTAAATCGCGAAAAGAAACTGTGCCGGTCTTTTTTAATTCAACCGTCGTTGTGCCGTTATCAGTTTCAATTTCAGCGATTACATTTTTAACGCCGTTAACGCCGGAAACAACTATTCTCATGGATTGAGTATCACCAGGATGGACTTTAAGTGGGGTAATGCTGCCTTCCCAAAATTTTATTTTACTATCTTTGCTATTTGCCACTCTAAAATCAGTATCATTTTCGTTTAGCTGCCATTTATGGCCGTCTTTGTTGACAAAATAATCTTCGGTCTTCGAATCAGTATTTTTTGGTATTGATTCTTGATTAACATTCTTTTGCCCGGTTAATAAATTTTTTCCCGTTACAGAGTGATTGTTTCTAAAAACCGCATAAATAACTATAGCGGCGACCAAAACAAAAGCCATAACAATGGCTAGTAATTGGCTTTTTTTAAACGTCATAATGATTAATAGTTTATTTGCTTATGTTAATTATTATACATTTTTTTTAAAAAAGCCGCAAACATTTTTAAAAATTAACCTCCAATATTTAGCTAAAATTAAATATTTACTCTACTGATTATTGACATTTTTTGTCAATAGCATTATGATATAGGCAGTTAAGGCCTGTAACAGGTCATAAAGTTATTTAAAAAATTAATAGAAAAAAACAACAGGAGGCATAAAATGAAAACGATAATTTTATTATCAACGATTTTTTTATTTTTTAATCTGGCCCCTGTTTGGGGTCAAGAAAGCGTGCCAGAGTTATTGACTACACAGGAAGGTCTTTCTGGAGTATATTATGGCATAGCTGTTAGCAACAGCCAAATAGCAACAACACAAAAATTGAACAACGACACCCAAAGATGCATTTCTAAAACTGACTATAATAATGGCTGGCCGTGGCAAGATTTCGGCGCAGCAAGTGTTCCCGGAACTTACTATGGAACAATGATGGGCAATAATATTGTTCCAGATCAAATGGATGATAGTTGTTTTATCGTTGCAATTTTAGACACTCTTTACCATTATGATTTTTTTGGTAATAAGAGTGTTTTTAAGGTAATAAACGTACCTTTTGAATCCCTGCCGCTAGATATAAGATCAAGCCGGGTTAGGAACGGTATGTATATTGTAACCGCTTTGGCTAAAAATTATTCACAGACATATGTCTGTG
>CAYPAS010000038.1:0-7995 GCA_964408785.1 uncultured Gammaproteobacteria bacterium
GCTTGCGCCAGGGGATTATCCGTTTAGTCGGCCGCTTTTTCGCTCTTTTAGTCGGGGCTTTCATCGCTAGCCGTTTCTATCTGCCGGCTTATGATTGGGCTAGTGGATTTTGGTCTTGGTTAGCCGAGCACGAAGGTATAGGAAAAATAATGGCTTTCATTATAGTTTTTATTTTGGCGGGAAAATTGATCGAATTCGCTTTTTATCTTTTAGAAAAATTTTTCAATTTTATTGCCTTTATTCCGGGCAGTCGTTATTTGAACAACATTCTCGGCGCTCTTTTGGGTTTATTAGAGGGTGGATTATTCCTCGGTTTGATTATTTATGTCGCCTCTCGTTACGCTTTCTTGAGTGACTTTTTGTCTAGCCAACTTGCCGCTTCGCAGGTGGCGCCATATCTTTTGCATTTAGCTAATATTTTCTTGCCATTATTGCCGGAAGCCCTTAAGGCTTTGAAGTCTCTCATCTAATGATTAGCATTAAGTTAAAAAGGAATAAAAAGAACGAGGGGGAAGTGGCGGCGCAAGCGGCCGCTTTCTTGAAAAAAGGCGGTGTCGCTATTTTGCCGACGGATACTGTCTATGGTTTTAGCTGTTTAGCTTCTTCAAATAAAGGGATAAAAGCGATAAGGCTTTTAAAGGGTCGCGATCAAAAAAAGCCCTTTATAATTTTGGCGGCGGGTTGGCGGCAGCTGGCTGCTTATATCGACATTTCTCTTGCTCAGAAAAGATTAGCGGCTAAGATGAGTCTAAAACGTCGGCCAACGACTTTTATTTTTGATAAGCATCCAGATTGTCGATTATTCCCAGCTTTTAAATCATTAGCCGTCCGTTTGCCTAAAAGCAGTTTTTTAATTAAAATATTAAAAGCGAACCGCTGCCCCCTAATCTCAACTAGCGTTAATCGGAGCGGTGAAGAATCGCTTGGCAATCCGCAAGAATTTGCCAGTATTTTTTCTGGCAAATCAAATGATGTATTGTTAGTCGATCAGGGCCCGTGTCGTCGTCGGCGCGCTTCTCGGATAATTGATTTGCGAAATCCAGAAAAACCACTTTGCCTTAGAAAATAGAAATTTGATTTTATTAGCAAAAATAAAAATATGAAAGATAAGAAGACTTTGTTTAAATATATTGCTGGTTTTTCCTTATTGGGAATAATTTTGTCCAGCGTTTTTGCCGGTGGCTATCTTGCCGGAAAAGCGGAGGGCCAAGACATGGCGGCCGCTAAACAGGTTAAGGCTCTAGCTTATTCTGACACGGAAGAAGTTGCTACCAGCACCGAAGAGAATTTAGATTTTAATCTTTATTGGGAAGTTTGGGATCGCTTGAAAAGTAATTATGTTGATCGCAATAAAGTTAGCAATCGTGATCTTTTTTACGGTTCTTTAAAGGGTTTAGCCGCCGCTACCGGCGATCCTTACACTGTTTTTATGGACCCGAAAGAGGCCAAGGAATTTACTGACGATTTAGCGGGAACTTTCGAGGGTATAGGCGCGGAAATCGGCATACGTAACGAAATTGCCACTATAGTCGCGCCGCTTGATGGTATGCCAGCGCAAAAAGCAGGTTTATTAGCGGGTGATAAGGTTTATGCCGTCGATGGAGTTTCCACTCTTGGTTTGAGCGTTGATGAAGTAGTAAAGATGATAAGAGGCGATAAAGGAACTAAGGTTACTTTGACTATTATCCGCGGCAAAGAAAAAGCTCGCGACATCAGCATTACTCGTTCGGTTATTACGATAAAAAGCGTAAAGACAGAGATGCGTTCTGATGGGTTATTCTTGCTTAGGGTTAGTAATTTTAATGATGATACCGCTAGTCTTTTTGAAGCGGCCGTCCAGGAAATATTAGTTAAGAAACCGAAGGGAATAATTTTGGATTTGCGCAATAATCCTGGTGGATATCTTGATACGGCCGTTGACATGGCTAGCGAATGGGTTAAAGAGGGCCCAGTGGTGGCTGAACAATTCAATGGCAATCGCCGCAATGAATATCCAGCTAACGGCCGCGCCCGTCTTAGCAATATTCCGACCGTCGTCTTGGTAAATGGCGGCAGCGCTTCCGCCTCGGAAATTGTCGCCGGCGCCCTACGTGATTATAAGCAAGCGACCATAGTCGGGGAGACTACTTTCGGCAAAGGGTCGGTACAGAACCTAAGCGAATTATCTGGCGGCGCTCTCTTGAAGATCACTATTGCCAAATGGCTCACTCCGGCTGGCGACTTCATAAACGACAAGGGTTTATCTCCGAATATAGAAGTTAAATTAACCGCCGAAGACGTAGAAAAAAATCTTGATCCACAAATGAATAAGGCCCTAGAACTATTATTGAAAAATAAAAAATAATAAGAAAATAAATAAAAAAATATGGCCCAGAAAGATAGCGTCAAGTATATTTTTGTCGTTGGCGGAGTAATGTCCGGCGTCGGCAAGGGGGTGACTACCGCCTCTATCGGACAAATACTCCAATCTCGCGGCTACAATGTTAGCGCTATCAAGATGGATCCATATATCAATGTTGATGCCGGAACCATGAATCCGATAGAACATGGCGAAGTTTTCGTAACCGAAGACGGCGATGAAACTGATCAGGATATCGGTAATTACGAGCGTTTCTTGGGCAAAAATATCTACAAAGAAAATTACATGACCACTGGTCGGGTTTATCAGAGCGTCATTAATCGGGAGCGCAATCTGGAATACAAAGGTAAATGCGTCCAGGTGGTGCCGCATATTCCCCAGGAAATAAGAGAAAGAATAGAAAAGGCCGTGAAAAAAACCGCCGCGGAAATAATGATTATTGAGGTTGGTGGTACGGTCGGCGAATATGAAAATCTTTTATTCTTAGAAGCCGCTAGAGTGATGAAGCTTTATCACCCGGAGGATGTTATTTTCGTCATGGTTTCTTATCTGCCGATTCCTAATAAGATCGGGGAAATGAAAACAAAGCCGACGCAACACGCGGTTAGAAATCTGCAAAGCGCTGGCATCCAGCCGGATTTTTTGATTGCTAGAAGCGAAAAACCTGTTGATCATTCCCGTAAAGAAAAACTCTCCATTAATTGCAATGTTCCGGCGGACAATGTTATTTCCGCTCCGGATGCCGATTCTATTTATGACATTCCTTTGAATTTTGAAAAAGATAAATTAGGGGAAAGTATTTTGAAGAAATTAGGCCTGATGCCGCAAAAGAAACAGGCAAAAGGCAATGATGATTGGAAGCGCTTGGTTTCTAAGATTAAGAATGCCAAAAAAAGCGTGGAAATTGGTATTGTTGGTAAATATTTTGTTAGCGGTGATTTCTCTTTCGGTGATTCTTATATTTCGGTTTTGGAAGCAATTAAACACGCCGCCGCCCATGAAAATTGTCACGCCAATATTCATTGGCTGAACGCGGAAGAGGTTGAAAAGAAGGGAACATCTTTGTTGAAAAAATATGATGGCATAATCGTTCCTCAGGGTTGGGGAGGTCGCGGTTCCGAAGGGAAGATAAAGACTATCGAGTATTGCCGCCGCCAAGGCGTGCCTTATTTTGGTCTTTGCTATGGCATGCAGATGGCGGTTATCGAATTCGCTCGCAATGTTGCTGGATTAAAAGGGGCTAATTCAGCTGAAGTCGATCCAAAAGCACCGTATAAAGTTATTCATATCATGCCAGAACAACAGGAGTTGATTGCTAAAAAAGGTTATGGCGGCACTATTCGTTTGGGTGGTTGGCCTTGCAAATTATTGTCGGGAAGCCGGCTGGCTAAGGCTTATGCTCGTTTCGGTATAAAAAATGAAACTTCGGAGCGCCACCGCCATCGCTATGAATTCAATAATGATTATCGAGAAAAATTTGAAAAATTAGGTTTGAAGATTGCTGGCACCTCTCCGGACGGCCAGATAGTCGAAGCTATCGAGATAAGCAATCATCCATTTTTTGTCGGTGTCCAATTCCATCCGGAGTATATTTCTCGGCCGCTATCCCCGCACCCCCTATTTGTCGCTTTTATCCAGGCGCTGAAGAAAAAATAAATAACAAAAAAGACGGTTTTTTTAAACCGTCTTTTTTATTGGAAACGCAATTTTTTATTTCTTTTTACTGGCAACGACCTTCTTTTCTTTTTCTTCTTTTTCAGGTAAAACGCTAACTACTTTGCAGTAGCTTAAAGTCCCGTCATATTTAAGGACTTTTTTGGTGCTGAATTTTACGTAGCCGTTAATCATGGAGAAAAGAGTATCATCGCCGCCGCGCTTTACATTTTTACCAACGCGATATTTAGTGCCCCTCTGTCTGATAATGATAGAGCCGGTTTTTGCTACTTGTCCATCGCTTAATTTGACGCCTAAGCGTTTGCTTTCTGATTCGCGGCCTAACGAGGTTGAACCCGCCGCTTTCTTATGTGCCATAGAGATTGAGTCAATCAGCGCTGAGCAGCCAAAAAGGGCCGAAAAGGGCTGACTTTAGTTAATTTACCAATTAAATATAACAAAAGCCTCTCTAATTGTCAAATGTGCTCATTATTGGCAATTTTTAAACAAATAATAAGGTTTCATTTTTAAAAAACTGTGTTATAATTAAATCAATCCTTAAAAGGATTTATTATTATTAATTTTTTTTAAAATTATGTTAAAAGTCGACCAGGAAAAGTGCATCGGCTGTGGTCTTTGCGCTGGCCTTTGCCCGGAATCTTTCCAAATGAACATGAACGGAAAGTCTGAGGTCACAAACGCCGAAGTTAACGATTGCGCTAAGAATGCCGCCGCTAATTGCCCAGTAGAAGCGATTAGCGTCGAATAAGACTTTTTATGGCCATTGAAAATAAACTGGCTAATCATTTAGAAGGACAAGTTCCGGTAATTGAAACGCCGTTAGAAGGTGAAAAAAACACCGACAGTCTTTTAGTTAAGGCAAAAGAAAAGCCGGCGGGAAATAATAGCCAAGAAGAAAAAAACCAACAGCCTCCAGCCAGTCAGACGGTTTCGGCATCTAAATCACCGGTGGCCGAAGATTATTTGTTGAAACGCGCCAAAGAAATAGATCAGATACTTTCTCGCGGTTTGGAGGAAATCTACTTAAAGATGCCGCCGGCCGAGCAGTCAGCCTTTAGAATCAAAGGAGAAGAAACGGTCATCAAGATTAATGTTTTGCTTAGCGAGACAAAAATTAAAGTCAACAAGATAATTGATTTGATCCGCGATTGGTTGAAGATGATTCCCGGAGTTAATCGTTTCTTTTTGGAGCAGGAGGCCAAGATAAAAGCTGATGATATAATAAAAGCTAAAAATCGTTTTTAATTATGTTATTTTCTGATCAGACGATATTTGATATTTCTCTTATAAGACCTTATTTGCCGTTGATTATTGTCGGTGGCTTCGTCTTGTTCTTATTGATTTTATCTTTTTTATTGCTTTTAGTTATGCGAGCGGTTTACAATCACCGACGCTATTTACCGCACAAGATATTTTTAATCCGTTTACCAAAAGAAAAGCCGGAGGATGAAAAACAAGAAATGAATAGTCAGAAATTGCATGAAGAAATCGCTAGAGGCGAAACAATTTTTGCGGCTATCGGCGGATTGACGGCCCAAAAAGGCTTTAATCGCTGGTTTTTTGGTCGTGATGACCAGTTTTCTTTCGAAATAGTCGCCGATGCTAACCGTATCTCCTTTTACGCGGTTTGTCCGGAAGAATCAGCCCGCTACCTCGAACAGCAGATAACAGCCCACTATCCTGATGCTTTGATGGAGGAAGTCCCTGATTATAATATTTTCAGTCCGAGAAGCCGTGTTGCCGCCGCCACTTTAATGACTAGCAAGGAAGCATTTTTTCCGATAAAGACTTATCGGAAAATGGAAGTTGATCCACTTAATTCAATCATCAACATCATGTCAAAGATGAATAAAGATGAGAGCTTGGCGGTTCAATATACAGTTAGGAGTGCTCGGAGCGAGTGGCATTCGGCGTCGCGTAAAATAGTCGCCAAAATACATGAAAAGCATTCAGTTCAAGACGCTCTAGCGAAAAAATCTATCCTTGATGTCTTATCTTCTTTAATCAAATTTTTTTCCAGCAAGAGCGACGATCATGACCCGGCTAAAGAAACGAAACGTTTATCAGCCGTCGAAGAAGACATGGTTAAGTCTATAGAAGAAAAAAATCTAAAAGCCGGGTTGGATGTGAACATCAGATTAGTAGCCTGCGCTGAAACAGTGGAAAAGGCTAATATTTATTTGGATAATATCGGCAGTGCCTTCATGGAATATAATAATTTCAGTTATGGTAATGTCTTTGACCGGATAAATAAAGGAAAAACTGATGATATAGTCAAGGATTTTATTTATCGCTATTTTCAAGAAAAACAGTCGTTCCTCTTTAATACCGAGGAATTGGCTAGTGTTTTTCATTTTCCTTTGAAGGATTCGGAAACGCCAAATATTTATTGGTTAACCGCCAAAAGTGCTCCGGTGCCCACTAATGTTCCGGATGAGGGTTTGATGCTCGGCGATAATGTTTATCGTAATGTTAATCGAAAGGTTTGCATGAAAGCGGCCGATCGCCGCCGCCATACCTACATTATTGGTAAATCCGGCGTTGGTAAATCGGTATTTTTAGCCAATTTAGCTGTTCAAGATATTTTAAACGGCGAAGGCGTCTGCGTTCTTGATCCCCACGGCGATTTGATAACGGATATCTTAGAAAGAATTCCAGCAGAAAGAGCAGAGGATGTTATTATCTTTTCGCCTGGCGATTTGGAGCGTCCTTTGGCCTTGAATCTTTTGGAATACGATCCAGCTTATCCAGAACAGAAAAGTTTCGTTATCAACGAAATGATTGGTATTTTCGATAAGCTCTATGACTTGCGTTCAACCGGCGGTCCGATGTTCGAGCAATACATGAGAAACGCCATGCTTTTGGTGATGGACGATCCGGAAAGCGGTTCTACCTTGATGGAGATACCAAAAGTTCTAGCTGATGAAGAGTTCCGTCGTTTGAAGATAAGCCGTTGCAAAAATCCGACGGTTGTCGATTTTTGGAAAAAGGAGGCGGAGAAGGCTGGCGGGGAAGCTGCTTTGGCTAATATCGTTCCATACATCACTTCCAAACTCACTTCATTTATTTCTAATGATATGATGCGGCCGATAATCGGTCAGCAAAAAAGCGCTTTTAATTTACGCGATGTCATGGATGGACAGAAAATACTTTTAGTTGAATTGCCAAAAGGCATAGTCGGGGAAATGAACGCCTATCTTCTTGGCATGATCTTGGTCGGCAAAATATTAATGGCCGCTTTGTCGCGGGCCAATATGCCGAGTGAGAAGCGCAAAGATTTTTATCTTTATATCGACGAGTTTCAAAATTTTACTACCAATTCTATCTGTCAGATACTTTCCGAAGCTAGAAAATACGGCTTAGATTTGGTTATCGCCCATCAGTATATCGGCCAATTAGTAAAGAATGGCAACACGGAAATCAAGGATGCGATTTTTGGAAACGTCGGCACTATGGTCAGTTTTAAAGTCGGTTCAGAGGACGCTCAATTCTTAGTTAAAGAATTTTCTCCGGTTTTCAACGAATACGATTTGATAAATATTGATAAGGGAACTGCTTATATCAAGCTTTTGGTGGATAACGCCGCTAGCCGGCCATTTTCCTTGAAGCCCACTTGGCCGATAATCGGCGTTAAACAGCCGGACTTGGCGGATAAGATTCGTTCTCTTAGCCGTTTAAAATACGGTCAAAACGCTAAATTGGTCGAGGCGGAAATCCGTCATCGAGCTGATTTTATTTAAGAACAAACTATGTCTACTCTCTATCGCGATTATCGTCCTCAGAATTTCGCCGACGTTTTCGGACAGAATCATATAAAGATTTCCTTGCAGAATGAAATTGCCGCTGGCCGGCCAGCTAGCGCTTATCTTTTTTGCGGCCCGCGCGCCGTTGGTAAGACAACCATGGCCAGGATATTGGCCAAAGCGCTTAATTGTGAAAAACGCCAGGATAATTCTTTTGAA
>CAYPAS010000039.1:0-7943 GCA_964408785.1 uncultured Gammaproteobacteria bacterium
TTGGTAGTCGGCAAGTGCTTCTTGGCGGATTTCAAAAATCAATTCATCGTGTATTTGGAGTATCAGGCGTATATTATTTTCTTGGTCGCTGATAAGGTGGTCGATGGCAATCATGGCTAATTTGATGATATCAGCGGCGCTTCCTTGTAGCGGCGTATTTATCGCCATCCGTTCCGCCATTTTTCTAACGCCGACTATATTGGAATTTATTTCCGGCAAAGGGCGCTTGCGGCCGAACATTGTTTTGACGAAGCCGTCTTTACGGGCCGTTTCAATCGATTTTTCCATCATTTTTTTGACGGAGGGGTATGATTCAAAATATTTATCGATAAATTCAAGTGCTTTAAAATAAGGAATGCCGGCACTGGCGCTTAAGCCGTGCGGACCCTGGCCATAAATGATGCCGAAATTTATCGCTTTAGCTTCCCGGCGCATTTTTTTGTCTACTTCTTCTACAGTAACGTCGTTTATTTCCGCGGCGGTTGCCGTGTGAATATCTTGGCCCTCCTGAAAGGCAGTAATCAGTTTTTTATCGCCGGAAAGATGCGCCGCTAAGCGCAGTTCTATTTGGGAATAATCAAAACCTAGAAAGACAAAGCCTTTTTCTGGGACAAAAGCGGCACGAATAGCATCGCCCTCTTTGGAGCGTATCGGAATATTTTGTAAATTCGGTTCAGTTGAAGATAGGCGGCCAGTAGCGGCGATAGTTTGTTTAAAGTGGCTATGGATGCGGCCATCTTCACGGTCAACCAATCCTGGTAAAGCCTGTATATAAGTAGTTTGCAGTTTATTGAGTTCGCGATATTCTTGCAGGAAGGGAATAATGGCGTGCTGTCCGGCTAATTTTTCCAATTCTTCTTCGGCGGTTGATAGGCCGGTTTTGGTTTTTTTGATGCCGCCGGTCGGTATCGCCAATTTATCAAATAAAATTACTTGTAATTGCTTAGGTGAATTTATATTGAAGCGTTCGCCGGCTTTTGCGTAGATGGAGCTTTCTAGGGCGGCTAATCTTTGCCCCACCTCTTTTTCCAAACCGCTAAGTTTTTTAAGGTCTAATTTAATGCCGGCTATTTCCATTTTAGCTAAGACCGGTGTTAGTGGCATTTCTATTTTTTGAAAAACCTCTAAAAGATCGTCTTCCTCCAATTCTTTTTTAAGCATGGCGCTTATCTGGAAAATCAGAGAAGCCTCTTCGCTGGCCGCAAGCGCGGATTTATCGGAATCTTTTGTTGTTGCTATCAAAGATAGCTGTTCGCCACGATTTTTTTCTTGAGAATGAATCAATTCTTGGCCTAAAAGGCTGAAAGCCAAATTACTTAAACCATGTTCGCGATTTCCCGGATGGAGTAAATAATCGGCGATTTCAATATCGAAAAGCTCGCCTTCTAAATCGAGGGAAGATTTTTTTAGGATTTTTATCAGATCTTTTAAATTATGGCCGGCTTTGGCTGTTTTCGTGCTGCCTAGTATTTTTTTTAAAAAATCATATTCACTTTTTTCTTGGGAGAAATATAGGCTTTTTTTATTATTTTTTGCTAGAGCGACAACCCAGGAATCACCGGTCGTTTTTAGACTAATAGCTATTAGCGGCGCTTTTTCTAATTCTGGCCAATATTCTTTTTGATCTTTGGCGGGAAGATATTCGCTTTTTTCTTCTTTATTATTGATAGTTTCCTTAGCGCCGGCATTATCTCCTTTAAAAATGTCGTTTATTTCACGCGCCTTGTTTAATAATGAACGGAATTCCAGTTCACTAAATAGTTTCGTGATTTGTTCTAATTGAAAATCGTGGAAGTTAGCTTTTTCCAGAGAGAAATCAAAAGGTGCGGCACGGTCGATGGTCGCTAATTGGCGACTGAGATAGGCATTGTCGCGGTTATCTTCTAAGAGTTTTTTTATTCGTGGACTGATTTTGGCGGAATTTTTTTCTAGAGCTTTATAGACCCCATCTAGATCTTGGAATTCTTGTAATAAGTTGCTGGCAGTTTTTTCGCCGATTCCTCTGACTCCTGGTAGATTGTCGCTAGTATCGCCGCGCAGGCCTTTATAATCAATAACATGTTCTGGATAGACGCCGAGGCGGGAGAAAACTTCTTCTCGCCCATAAAGCAGGCTATCGTTAAGGCCGCGGCTCATCGTATAAACTTTAGTGTTTTCATCGACCAGCTGCAAAGTATCAAGATCGCCAGTGATTATTATTTTTTCCAGATTTTTGTCTTGGGAATTTAATTTGCAAATAGTTCCGATCAAATCGTCGGCTTCGTAGCCAGCTAATTCGTAAACTGGAATAGAAAAAGCCGCAGATAGGTCTTTGATTATTGGCAGCTGTTCATAAAGTTCGTCTGGCGCCTTGACTCTTGTCGCTTTGTAACCCTCGTATGATTTGTGTCGGAAGGTTGCTTCTTTGCGATCTAAAGTTAAAACGGCGTAATCGGGACGGAATTCGGCTAAGGCTTTTAATAAAAAAGAAGCGAAGCCGTAAGCTGCGTTTACTAGTAAACCCTTTTTGGTTCTAAGGCTAGTTGGTATGGCGTGAAAACTTCGGTGCAGAAGGGCGTTACCATCGATTATTATCAATCTTTTTTTCTTTTTTGACATGTTTAAAGTTTATCATTTTTCAGAAAAAGCCGCAAAAATAGGAGAAAATAAAAAAAGCAGCCATCAATAATAGAGTGGGCTGCCTAGGGGAGTATTTTGATCTATTGAAAATTTAAGGCGTTAGCGGCTTAAGGTGGGAAGTGGTTTGTATCTGGTTTAGTGCGGTGCCGCGTTGACGCCTTTAAAAAAGAACGATTTTATAATTTAATTATAGCTTTTAATAGAAGTTTGTCAAATAATGTGATAATTACTTAATAAAAAACCCCTTATCAAAGATAAGAGGTCTTGAGGCGCGTTGTCATTTAACCGAGAAACTCGGGACAAAAAAGGAGAAAAGGCGCGCGCTCAATTCATTAAAAAAAGAACAATTGGGTAGTCAGGAAAAATCCCATAGTTACCCGACCCTGTTCAGACTATAAAACTTTTTTTTATTTTTTGTGTGCCTTTTCGGCCTTTTTTAAGTTTTTATAGTCTTAATCAGATCGATGCTATATTAACATAAGATAAATATTTGTCAATAGTTAATATTGACAGGCTTTATTCATTCTTATTAATGCCATATAATTTCTATATATGAAAAAAATAGCTATATTTTTTGGTGGCCCAGGGCCGGAAAGCCAGGTTTCTGTAATGTCAGCAAAAGAGGTTTTCGCTAATTTCGACTGTCAGCGTTATTTACCCCTTTTGTTTTACTGGTCTCCGGAGAATCGGCAATTTTATTTGGAAGAGGATTTTTCTAATTTAGGTCGAGGAAAAAGAATTGTTATTGAAGATTTTCCAAAATATTTTTCTTTAGCCCTTCCTTTAACCCACGGCCGTTTCGGTGAGGACGGAATTTTGCAAGCTATTTTAGAAAGCCAAGGGGTCGTTTATGCTGGTGGCAATGTTTTAAATTCGGCTATGTGCATGGATAAGGCGGTTTTTAAAAACTTTGTGGCCGCTAATAATTGGCGTCAAAGCCGATATTTAGTTATTGATCAAGATTATTTATCAGAAGAAGCTATTATTTCAAAGGAAGAGGAAATTAAAAAGAGTTTTTCTTTGCCGGTTTTTGTTAAGCCGGCCAATTCTGGATCTTCTCTAGGCATTAGCCGGGTTGATTCTTGGGATAAGCTTTCTGAGGCCTTGGCTTTGGCTAGTAGCTATGACCGCCGTCTTTTGGTTGAAGAGGGATTTGTTGGTGTTAGAGAAATAGAATTAGCGCTTGTTGGCCGCCAAGATTTGCTTGTTTCCGATCCGGGAGAGCTGCGAGCCAGCAAGGATTTTTATGATTACGAAGATAAATACGAAAAAAGCCAAGCGGAAATAATGATACCGGCGGCTTTATCCGATGAGCAGAAAAAGAAATTCAAGGAATTAGCTGTCGAACTTTATAAGAGCTTTTCTTGCCGCGGTTTTGCTCGTTTGGATTTTTTTCTTTTTCAAGATGAAATTTATATCAATGAAATAAATACTTTGCCGGGGTTTACCAAGTCATCGATGTTTCCCAGGCTAATGATGGCTATGGGATTAAGCTTCAAAGAATTAATCAATTTAATAATCGAAGAGGCGGAAAGCCGTTCCTAGGGTTTTTAAAAATAAAACAAACGTTATGAATTTCGAAAAAAATACAATAAAAGATTTGAAAAAAACCCAAAAAGAATCTTTTTCTGAAAAAAAAGACAAGCTGGGTTTAGTTAGCGATGTTTTAAAAGAAAGGTTCGGTCGAGAAAGCCTGCCGAAAAATTTAGTTTTAGAGATGGTTGGTATCAGGAAAGAAATAAAAGAAAAGATAGAGAAAGAAAATTTTATTGATAGTTTAGATGATGAACTTGATAACCGGATTAAGTTGTTGATGGGTGGTATATATAATCCTAAATTAGAGGGTTTAATAAAAGAAGTTATAGAAAACGAAGAAGGTGGCGCGGAAATTATTTTTAATGACGACAAAAGAGAGGCTCTTGGCGCCAACGAAATGGAGTTGTTGGGTTCGCTGCGTTTGTATTTTGATTCATATCGCTTGGCCCATAATGCCGCTAAATTTCGGGTCAATATTGATGAAATAAAGTCCTTAATTATTAAGGATAACAAAGATAGAAAATTAAATTTTTACTCTGAAAAAGAAAAAGAAGAAGAATTGTTGTTTGGCTTATCGGAAAAATACAATAAAGCCGGTTTTTCAGAAAAAGAACTTAAAGAATTAATCAAAATTTGTGATTTAAAGGATTTAGAGATCTTGCCTATTTATGAAATAAAAATAATGAGCAAGATCCAGGATATATTTTCTCGTTTTATGGGTGGCGATAAGGCAAAATATGTTGGCCTATCGGCGGCGCTTATGATCCCGGCTTTTATTCAAGGCTACGCGCCAATGTTATTTGCTGATGCCTTTAAGAATAATTCCACTGATATTAATCAGATAATTTTATTCTCCTTGGCCTCGGTTGGCGGGTCTGGCTTATCTTCCTTAATCCGAAAGAGATATAATAATTTTATAAATAAGAATTATCAGAAAGATGGCGGTATTAGTGAATTTTCTGCTAAAAATTTAACGGAAATGCCGCCGGATGAAAGTAAAAAATTCGGTTTAGAAACAGTGAAAAATCGAGCTAACGCGGGTCGTAATGCTTACGAGGGCATTTTAAATACTTTTAGTTTTGATATTTTACCGGCAACCACCACCCTAGCGACTAGCGCCGCCGTGCTTTATGAAAAAAGTCCGGTGTTAGCCGCTGGAACTATATTGGCTTCTGGTTTGACTATTGCCTTGGATAAGTATTTCCAAAAAATTGGAAAATTCTGGGAGAAAGAGAGGGGTGCCGAAAGAACTTCTGAACAGATGGCTAGAAAATTAAATGAGCAGCTTGATGCTCATATGGAAATTATTTTGGCTGGTGAAAAAGAAAAATTTTTTAATGATATTAAAGAATTTATTGAAAAAGAAAAAATTTCCCAAACTGAAAGAAGTTTTTTTAGGGTTTTAGAAGAGTCTTATTTTAGATTCGCTAATTCCATAAATTTAACGATTATCGGCCTGGCCAGCCTGCTGGCCGGAGGAACGCCGGATAAGACTATTGCCGCCGTCCTTTATTCTGGTAATTTTAATCAAGGAATACAACGTTTATTAGGCGCTAAAAGGGGATTATTAAGATCTTTGCGCAGTGTCATGCAAATGGAATTAATGTTTAATGGCTATGCCCTGGAAGAAGGGGAAAAAGAAAAGAATCGTTTAGATGTTAATCAGGTAGAAAATAATGACATAAATTTAAAAGATGTGAGTGTCGAGCTTAATAATAAAAAAATATTAGATAATATTAATTTGAATATTCCCTCTGGTTCCATGGTTTATTTGGAAGGGGCTAGCGGCGCCGGCAAAACCACGTTAATGAAAATAATTTCCGGTTATTATCAACCGAGCTCTGGTGAAGTTAAATACGGCAATGTTCCTGTTGGCGATATCAAGAAAAGCGGAGAAGGATCTATTTATAATAAAATAGCCTATTTGTCGCAGTTTCCTTATTTGTTTGATGATAGCTTAAAAAATAATTTGAAGTTTGGATTAAAAGGTGGGGTGGAAGACGAACAGATTTTAGAGGTTCTAAAAGAAGTTGGCCTAGAGAAAAGATTTAATAATTTAGATGAGCAAATAACGAGCGGCTCTGGCGATTCTGGTAAAACCTCTGGCGGCGAAACTTCGCGTATCGGTTTGGCCAGGATTTTGTTAAAAATAAGAAATAGTGATTCCAGATTAGTATTTTTGGACGAGCCCACCGCTTCGGTTGATAAAGATACTAAAAAAGATATTGCTGAAATAATTAATAGCGAAAAAGCAAAAAGACCAGAAACAACTTTTATTATCATCAGCCATGATGAGGGGTTTGTTGAAATGCTAAATTGCGACAAGAGGGTGATGATTGAAAAGGGAAAAATAATTGGCGAGTAATCGGGATTCGGTCACGGTCGCTAAGTTTCGCTTCCTCGCCTTGCTCGTTGCTCACTAAGCGCCCCGACCCGGCCTCGGCGGTGCGTAAACGCACATCGCCTCCGGCTTTTGAATCCCTTAGACAAATCAACATAAACAAAAACAACTCCACGCAGGTGGAGTTATTTTTGTTAGTGGACCCTAAGGGCTTTTCCGCCTCACGACGCCTTAACGGCGTCGTTCGTTGTCCATGGCGGACCCGCTAAACGCTCCTTTTAGTCGCGTTTATCGTCGCTCATTCGCTCGTTATCGCTCCGCTCAAACTCGCGTCTCGCTCGCCGCCTGTTCTCATCCCTTAGTTGCGTTCTGCCAATATAAAAGGCCAGACATTCGTCTAGCCTTTTATATTAGTGGACCCTAAGGGATTCGGTCACGGTCGCTAAGTCTCGCTTCCTCGCCTTGCTCGTCGCTCACTAAGCGCCCCGACCCGGCCTCGGCGGTGCGTAAACGCACATCGCCTCCGGCTTTTGAATCCCTTAGACAAATCAACATAAACAAAAACAACTCCACGCAGGTGGAGTTATTTTTGTTAGTGGACCCTAAGGGATTCGAACCCTTGACCCCCTGCTTGCAAAGCAGGTGCTCTAGCCAGCTGAGCTAAGGGCCCCTAAGTCATACTAAGATTAGCAAGTAATTTTTTCTTAGTCAATTACTTCTGCGGTAATTGGGTATTGAGAAGCGGGGTAAGCATCCAGGTAAAAAAGCTGTCGCGATTACCCGTCATGTATATTATGCCGATAAAAATAAATATTAGACCGATAAGTTTGTAACCTAAACGGGAGCCGCCTTCTGTGCCAAGCTTTTCTTCAAACCAAGCGATGCGGCCGAAATTACTTAGCAACCATTCAGTCTTGATAACGAAAGCTACGCCGATGGCAATAGCAATAAGGCCGATAATGATAGACATAATCTTATTTTATATAATTTAAAGGATTATAACGAGTCCTGCCGATTAGGACTTCAAAGTGTAAATGCGATCCGGTTGAACGCCCAGTCGAACCCATTAAGGCAATCATTTGGCCTTTTTCGACGGTTTGTCCGACTTTTACTAACAATTTCGAAGCATGGCCGTAGCGAGTCTTTTTACCGCCGCCATGATTCAATAATATGGTATTTCCGTAGCCGCCATTCCAGCCGCCAGCTGAAATTTCAACGACACCATCGTCGGCGGCATAAATCGGGGTGCCAACTTTATTGGCAATATCTAAACCGTTATGTCTCCAGGAGAAATATTGGGTGATGCGGTGGCCCTCCGTCGGCCAAACCATTTTTCCGCTTGGCGCCGTCGGGGTTTTTCCAGGATTGATAAGGTTTTGGATAACCGACAAACCGCTGTTGTATGAACTTTGACTGCTTCTTACGGCAACGTTTTCATTTATCAACC
>CAYPAS010000040.1:0-7903 GCA_964408785.1 uncultured Gammaproteobacteria bacterium
TGAAAAAAGAAAAATCAGCAGGAAAAGATTAAGCATTCTGAGCCGTGGTAATTTTTCGTGGCGATAAGCCCGCCAGAGGGAAGAGGCTAAAACAAAAATAAGCAGCAGATATAAACCCAGACCGATAAGTCCGCCATCTAAAGCTAGTAGAATAAAATCATTGTGCGGTTTGGAAGAGCCGAGACGGAAATCACGATAACGATCGATGACTTTTTCTGCCAAACCAACTCCGTAACCGATTAATGGCTTTTTCGCGGCATAAGAAATAGAGTCTCGATAAAGATCGAGGCGCCAAGAAATCGAATCCGATTCGCCGTAATTTATTATAGTGTTAAAGCGGTCCTGAACCGGTCCATAAAAAGCATAAATTAGGAGCAGGGCCGTCAGGGAAAAAAGCAAAAAACGGCGAAAATGGAAAAGACCGACCAAGAATAACATTAACAAAAGTACAACATAAGCGCCGCGCGTGTATGTTAAAAAAAGAATACTCGAATAAAAGGCGGCCAAAAGAAGATAAACATAAGCCTCAACCCGCTGTTTCCTGATATTCAAAAAGATAAAAATTGCCAAGATAATCGGCAAGGTCAAGAAAAAAGCGAGCATATTAGGGTGAACCATGCTGCCATAAACCCGGTTAATCTGATCTTCTATCAAGCCGCTCTCGTCAAAATATTGGACAGTAGCCATTATGGAAGGAATAAAGGCCGACCAGATTATAGTCTTGATTAAGCGGCTTAAATCATCATTATCTTTAAAGAGCAGGCTGGCGGCTAGAAAATTAAAGAAGATGCTTAAATAGCGGGATAATTCCTTAAATGATTCCAGAATATTAAAAGAATAAAACAGGGAAATAATAGACCAAAGCAAGAACGCCGCCCAAAACACTGTTAAATATGGCGTTTTTTTCATTTCACGACGGTGGTCAAAAATGATTATCAAGGAAAAAACTATCATGAAAAAACCGTAGATTGCGTTGATGTTAAAATTCTCTAAATAAAAGATTCCCTTAGTCGTTGCTAAATCGATTATCGGTCGCAAGAAGAGAAAGAGCAAAAAACCTTTTTGGTAATCAAAAAGACTGCCCAAAAACAAGGCGATAAGCGTTAACAAAAGGAATTTTGTCGGATTTTCCAGGGGTAGGGACAAGACAAAAGTAGCGCCCAGAATAAAGAAGCTGGCCGCGGCGATAATTAAGAAGCGTAATCTTGATTTTTCTCTCATATAAGCTTATCGTGCTATAATATTATTATCAGTTTAGCTTAATTTTTTTAAAAATGTCAAAAAGATGAAAATCCTCATCGTTAATAAATTTTATTTTCCCCGTGATGGCGTTAGCAATTATTTGCTGGCCGTTAAAGAGGGTTTGGAAAATCTGGGTCACGAAGTCCGGGTTTTTGCTATGAATGACGAGCGCAATCTAGAAACTCCCGATAGCCGTTATTTTGTTTCCAAAATTTCTTTCGACGGTTTCAAGCCCTGGGATATTTTAAAAGCCATCAGCCGGATATTTTATAGCCCGGAAGCCAGACGTAAATTCTCCGCCTTGCTTGATGATTTTAATCCGGATATCATCCATATCCACAATATCTATCATCAAATATCGCCATCTATTTTAGCGGAAAGCCGGAAACGCCGTTTACCAGTCGTTATGCACCTTCACGACTACAAACTTTTCTGCCCTAATTATAATTTTTTTGTCCGAGGAAAAATTTGTGAAAATTGCCGTGGCGGCCATTATTTCAACTGCTTCAAACAGCGCTGTATCAAGGATTCCTATTTAAAAAGCTTAGGCGCTTCCCTGGAAATGACTTTACACCATAAAATTTGGCCGATATACCGCCAAGCCGTCAGCCACTTTATTGCCCCCAGCACTTTTATGGAAAAAAAATATTTAGAATATGGCTGGCCAGCGACAGAAATAACTCGTCTCTTAAATTTTTATCCCGGAACGATTGATATGTCCGCGGAAAGCGCGGCTGGTGATTATTTGTTGTACTTAGGACGTTTAAGCTCAGAAAAGGGTTTGAAAGTTTTGATTGAGGCCTTAAATGGCAGGGAAGAAAAACTAAAAATTGCCGGTAATGGACCAGAAAAAACGGCGCTAGAATTGATGATCAAGGAACATGGCCTAGAAAAACAAATAGAGTTTTTAGGTTTCAAATCAAAAGAAGAATTAAAAGAGATTGTAAAAAAATCTTCTGCCATTGTCGTGCCCTCTGTTTGGTACGAAAACATGCCGCTGGCCATGCTCGAAGCCTTGGGCGCGGGCAAGCCGGTTATTGCTTCCAATATCGGCGGTTTGCCAGAAATAATAAAAGACAAAGAAAATGGCTTTCTTTTTGAGGTGGGGGATGTTTCTGGGTTAAGAGCTTGTCTGGACAGCTTAAAAAACAGTAACTATGAATATTTAAGCCAAAGAGCCAGAGAAAGCGTTAAAGACTTAAACAGAGACGCTCACTTGCAAGAATTATTGCGAATATATAAAGAAATAATAGAAAAGAATAAGCAAAATTTAAAAGCGCTTTAAGCTATTGACAATATTTTTAATATATTTTAAAATAAAAAATCAAATTAGAAATATAATGTCTATGGAAATTAATGATTTTTGGCAAGCAGTAAAGAGAAAAAAAACCGCAGTCTTTTCTATCTGCCTGGCTTTTTTATTGCTCGGCAGTGCTGTTACTTTTTTACAATCCTTGAAGTATGAGGCGCAATCACGCTTGCTTATAGTCCAGAATCTTAACGGCGCTGATCCTTATACGGTATCTCGCTCTAACCAATATCTAAGCAGCTTATTGTCACAAGTGTCTTATTCTAATTCTTTTTTGGATTTAGTGATAAATTCCCAGGGATTTGATATCGACAAAAGCTATTTTAGCGGCAGTTATAAGGAACAGATGAAAACCTGGAAAAAGACGATAAGCGCTAAGAGCATCGGGGAAACTGGTATATTCCAAATATCCATTTACCACCCGAATCCTTATCAAGCTAAGCAGATAGCTTTAGCGGTTAATAATGTTTTGATTAATCAAAGCTTTAATTATCAAGGCGCCGGTGATTCTATAAAAATAAAAGTTATCGATCAGCCCCTGCTTTCCGATTTTCCTGTCAGACCAAATATCGCCTTTAATCTTTCCTTATTTTTACTTCTTGGCGTCTTATCAGCTTCAACTTATATTTATTTGAATCCTAAAATAAAAAAAAGCGAAACTATTCGCCGCGCGGAAAACAATTCAAAAGAAGCAAGGGAAGTGAGGGAAGAAAATTTTGATATAAACGCTAATTATCATCAAGAAAACCGCCAAGCGATAAACGTCGATCGCCAAGAATTCCCGCCAAGACCTGAATATCGGCAAGAAAACCGCCAGGAACACCCAAAACGCCAAGACGTTAATAGTCAAAGGGATAATCGCTATTATCAGCCACGCCGGGAAAATAGGCAACCGAATAATGGACAACAGGAGTTAAAAGGAGATATAAATAATATAGTCAACCGTTTTAATTAAAAACCTTAGACCGTCTCCAGGGGAGGCGGAACTAGGCTTCCGATTAAGACTTTACTTTAAAAACAAAATAAAAAACAAAACAGGAGAAAAAGAAGAAATGAAGAAGGAAAGAATAATTTGGATAATCATCGTAATTATTTCAGTAATTACGACATTATTGCTTTCCGGCATTAATTTGCCGAGTTGCAGTCAAAAAGTTACTGTTGCTGATGATAGTACTGCTGCGGTAAAAAAAGTTGAAAATAATAAAATTGACAGTCTCGCAAAAGAGATTGAACAACTTAAAAAAAACACCCCAAAGGTGGTTATAGTTCAACCAAATTCGAGACAGCAACAGCAGGTGCAACAGCCAACCGTTACCGTGCAGCAACCAGTAACACAACAGCCGGTGGTTACAACACAGCCAACAACAGTCGGAAAAATCCGCGAGAGAGAATCGAATGATAACATTCGCGGACTCGCACCTTCTGATGCCGGAATTTCGGCCAGAAGAGATGCAAACGGCAAGCTATTCATTTTTGTTTCCCATGAACTTTTGATTTCGGGAAGATATAAAATGAATACCGATACGCCGCGCCTTGCCACAGAAAACGGCAAACCATTTTACTGGGACTCCAAGTCTAATTTATGGGTTTGCGAGACCGGTCGATATGTTAGTGTCGGTGATGTTGTTTCCCTGGCCATATGGATAGGGACAACCCCGGACGGCAGATGGAACACCTTCATACCATATGAAAAAGTAATGCTTGAAGGTGAGGGTGGCCAAGGCATATACGCCAATGGCTACAACGGTTTTGAATACCGAATACCTGTGACTAGTTGGTAAAAAATTTTTCCCCAGGCTATAAACCTGGGGTTTTATTTTGCTCTTGACATTTATAAAAAATGATGATAATTTAAGGGCAACAAAAAGAACATTAACAAATAATATAAAACCGGGAGGTTGAAATGAAAAAAGTATATTCACTATTGATGATTTTATTCGTGTCTTTCTTTTTTTCGGCATGCGAACACGATATGCCAACAGAACCAAAAAATTCTGATGATGATGTTTTTAGCATCACCATGAACAAAGAGCTGATAACTGGTGATACTATTTATGTGGTAAACAGTATACCAGTAAATTTTTTGATTAAATCTACGGTATCAATGCAAACTTGGGCAATTGAATTTTCTGATACGAATAAGATTTATGATAAACCAGATATTTTCAAAAAATTTGTTCTTGAAAGTAGGGTTCTGTCAAAAAATTTCTCAATGGTAATTAACGCCCTAGATATTTACGGTGTTAATCACCAAACAATAAAAACGATCAAGGTTCAAAAAGACCCAGATCTTTTTATTCAAAAAATTGGGACAACCCTAGCCGGTAAAGCAAGAGTGAGATTGTACGCTCTAAAATCTGCTATGTATTACAGCGGATTAACCGGATATTTTATTGAAGGCGATTTCACTGCTTGGGCAAGGACAGCCGTAAGCCAAACCATTATGGTCGATGGAAAAGAATATTTATTCTTTGATGTTGAACTATCCCCCGGAACATTTACCTTTGGTTTTGGAACTTATTACAATAACGGTAATTCATCTTTTTGGCCAAGATTGGCAACTCCATATTATTCTGCCAGCGACCAAAAATATGGATTCGTTCTCAATAGCGACCTGACAATAAGTTACCTTGGCGGAGCTGTTATCAATCCCGAAGACTATCCATGGGAAACCGTAGGCGATGAATTTTTTGGAAGAAAAATTTCTGGCGATACACTAAAATTGTTTTTCAACAATCTCGCCTGGAATTCAACTTGTTTTTCTGGTTTAGCCATAAACAGCCAAATAAAAACAAGAACCTTCCAAAATCAGGTACAATCTAGATATCTAGAAACAACCTGGGGAATGAGAACTTTTATTTTAACTGATACTGTCAAAAATATTTATATAAAATTTGGTCCAAATATAAATAATCCTTTGGCAGTGGCATCATATACAAGCTCTGTATTCTACAGCGCAGAATATGACTGCCTGGCCCTACAAGTAATCCAGATAATATCTTCGAAAGGAGTTGTTTCTTGGATGCTGAAAAGGCCTCCAATGAAGTTTGAATAATTTTAAGCCCTGCGCTACGCAGGGTTTTTTATTTATTAAAAGCTAAAATTTAATAAAAATCTAAAGATTTTTTAATCTTGACAAATTTTAATGTATTTGTTATGATTCTATATTAAAATAATTTCATAGGCAGAAATTATGAAGATTGCCTTTATCGGCCAAAAAGGCATCCCAGCTCAGACTGGCGGTGTCGAAAGATATGTTGAAAGCCTAGCCCTAAACCTCGCGCAAGCAGGGCAGGCGGTTTTTGTGTATTCTCGTTTCCGATATAGCGGCCGATTAAAAGAATATAAAGGTATTCATATCTTGCCGGTAATCAGTATTCCCGGTAAGAATCTTGAAGCTATTTCTCAAACTTTTTTTGCCTGCCTAAGTACCGCCTTCCGTAAATTCGACGTTATCCATTTTCAATCTATCGGACCGTCGTCCTTGCTTTGGCTGGCAAAACTTCTCAATCCTTGCACGCCGATAGTCTTCACTTTCCACTGCCAAGATTATTATCATCAGAAATGGGGAAGTTTTGCCCGTTGGTATTTAAAATTGGGAGAAAACATCGCTTGCCACTTAGCCGACAAAATCGTAGCGATTTCTAAAGAATTAGAAATTTATATAGCCAAAAATCATCGAAAAGAATCTCTATATATACCCAATGGTGCTAATTTACGAGAAAGAGTCGCGGTGCAAGATATTCGCTGTTTCGGTTTAGAGGGTGACGATTATATAGTCGCCATCTCCCGATTAGTCAGACACAAAGGCTTGCATCACTTGATAAAGGCTTATCAGAAAATAGACAGCAAAAAGAAATTGGTTATCGTTGGCGACAGCGCTCACACCGATGATTACGCCGAAGAATTACGCTTACTAGCTGATAATAATCCTAATATAATTTTTACCGGCAACCAATCAGGAAGACCGCTAGCCGAACTATTTTCTAATGCCCATCTTTTTGTCCAACCATCAGAGAGCGAGGGGTTATCCATAGCCCTATTAGAAGCCATGTCCTACGGTTTACCTTGCTTAGTTAGCGATATACCAGCCAACAAAGAGGCTTTGGAGGATAACGGTTATTTTTTCCAAAATGCTTCGGTTGATGACTTAAAAGAAAAACTGGAAAAAATATTAAGCCTAGATGAATCAGAATTAAAAGAAAAAGGAGAAAAGGCTAAAAATCGCGTCCGTCAAGAATATGACTGGCAAGGCATTTCTCAAAAAATATTGAGATTATATAAAGATTTGAAAGTTGAATAAAACTATAATAAAAAACCGCCCCTAGAGGACGGTTTTTTATTTCCTTCTAAAGCCATTTTTTCTTTTCAAAAAAGAGGAGCATTAACAAGGAACCGCCAGTCATAATAAATAGTATTATCCAAAAACCATTGACGCTATCGACTATCGGCATATATTTAGCGTTCATGCCGAAGATAGCCGCTATCAAATTCAAAGGGAAGACAATAACCGAAAAAATAGTCAGAGTCTTCATGATGTTGGCCATATTGTCGTTAAGCAGCGATTCGTTGGTGCTATTTAGAACTTCCACTAATTCTTTTTGATTATCAAGGTTTTCCCAAACTAATTTAGAGTGCTCGATTAAACCAGCATAATATTTTTTTATTTCATTTTTTTCCACCAAAGTGCTTTCCATCTCTAATAATTTTTGAAATATATTTTTATGATTTTGAACTATACGGCGAATATTAACGATATTACGGCGCATATTTAAAACTTCGGAAACAACCTCTTTTTGGCGGCGTCGGAAAATCATATCTTCTATATGGTTTATCTTAAGACTATTTTCATCCAACAAGCGAAAGGTATTATCCATCATGTTTTTTAGGATTTCATAGAGAAGAATTGCTGATGATTCCAAAGAATAGGAAAGCAGTGAATCTGGACTCTTTTTACTGGAAGCAAAAAAATCATTTAATATTTTGTTACCATTATGGACACTGACTAAAAATCCGTGGCCGAAAAAGAAATCTATTTCCATAGGAACAATTCTATCTTCTAAAAAAACGGGGAAATGAAGGATAAGGCAGATATAATTATTACTGCGATAAATCACTGGCCGCTGCGAAGAAGAGGAGGCGGCGGCGGCTTTTAAATGCAAAAGATCAAAATTAAAAGATTTGCGCAGGTAATTTATTTCATTCTTTCCAGCGTTAACAACATTCACCCAAGTTAAAGAATGTTCCGTGCGAGGATTATCGATTATAAGTTCTTCAATCCGTTCGCTTATTCTTTGATAATTAGCCATAAATATTTATTATTCTTTTTGACTAAAGTTAGATATTGTAATA
>CAYPAS010000041.1:0-7884 GCA_964408785.1 uncultured Gammaproteobacteria bacterium
ATCCTGATTCCTTGACATATCCTAGCAATTTTGTGATTATTTTTTGCTTCATATTGCTTTTATTATAGCATGGTTTATATTATTTGATAAATGTGCTAATATTCTTCTAGAAGTAAATAAGTAGAATCGTTATGACCTATTCAAAAATCGACGATCTTTTTTTCGTTTTTAAGCAAAAAAGCGCCGCTTCTTTAAGCGCCGCTTATCGTTTTCGTCCTAGCCGTTATTATTTTTTCTTGGCTTTTTTACTGCAATTAGCCGCTTGGTCGGCGGCGGTGATGATTTACCGCCAGCTTTCGGGAAGTTCCTTGGTTCTCCATTACAATGTTAGCGGCGGTATCGATTTGATTGGCGACCCTTCGGAGATTTTCTTCTATCCGGTTTATGGATTATTAGCCTTCATTTTTAATTTTGTTATTTCTCTCTTTTTTAGTCGCCGATCAGATTTTCATAAATTTAGCCACCTTTTAGCTAATGGGGCGGTTTTTTTTAACGTCTGTTTGCTTTTAGCTATATTCTTTATTTATTTAATAAATTTCCGTTAGCCCCTCATTAAATTAGATAAGATAATATGACCGAATTTTATATTATAAAAATCCTTTTCTTCTTGGTTTCCGTATTTATTTTTGCGGTCATGGCCGCCCCTGCTTTAACTCATTTTCTTTATAAATATAAATTAGGTAAGAAGATTAGGAACAGCGGCGAGACACCGATTTTTACTGAATTACATGCCCATAAGGCTGGAACGCCGACTATGGGAGGAGTCCTGATTTGGGGTTCGGTTCTGGTTTTTATCTTAGTTTTTTATTTTTTGGATTTATTTTTTCCCGGTAGCCTGATTAGCCATCTTAATTTCTTATCGCGTTCGGAAACTTTGTTGCCGCTTGGTGCTTTATTGATTACGGCAGGCATCGGCCTTTTTGATGATTGGCTGGATGTTAGCGGCAAGGGGGTTTTGGGTGGTGGCGGCTTGCAGTTGCGTCACCGTTTACTCCTCTATACTTTAATAGCTATAGTCGGCGCCCTTTGGTTCTATTATAAATTGGATTGGACTATATTGCATGTGCCTTTTTTCGGTAATTTTGAAATCGGCGCTTGGTATATACCGTTCTTTATCTTTATCATCGTTGCCACCTCTTTTTCGGTTAATGAAACTGATGGGCTTGACGGTTTGGCTGGCGGCACCTTGCTTATTGCCTTTCTTTCCTATGGCATCATTTCTTTCTCGATGGGGCGTTATGAATTGGCTACTTTTTGCGCGGCGATAATCGGCGCACTGGCCGCCTTCCTCTGGTATAATATTCCGCCCGCCCGTTTTTATATGGGCGATACCGGATCTATGAGTTTGGGAGTTACTCTTGGAATAATCGCCATGTTGACGAATAATTCTTTTCTCCTGCTTTTTATCGGTTTGATTTTTGTGATTGAATCGCTTTCGGTTATTATCCAGCTTTTATCCAAGCGTTTTCGCCATAAGAAGGTTTTTTTATCCGCTCCCATACATCATCATTTCCAAGCCATCGGTTGGCCGGAATCCAAGGTGGTTATGCGTTTTTGGGTGGCTGCCGCCATGGGTTCAGTTATCGGCTTAATAATTTTCTTATTGGATTTAAAATTCTAAGATGTCTTTTTTTTCTCGACAATTCAATAGATTTTTCGGTCCCCATTCTGGCGAACACGAACCGGACAAGAGTTTATTGTGGGCTCTGGGCCTACTTATTGTTTTTGGTTTAGTGATGCTTTTCAGTGCCTCTTCGGCTGTTTCTTTCATTCGTTTCCATAATACCTATCATTATTTGACTAGGCAGTTAGTAGCTGTGGCTATCGCCTTTGTCGCTTTTTCTTTCGCGGCGCGGATAGATTATCATCGTTGGAAGAAATATGCCGGGTTCTTTTTGATTTTTTCTATTTTTTTATTGTTATTGGTTTTTGTTCCCGGTATCAGATCAGAATACGGCACAGCCCATAGCTGGATAAATATTTTTGGTCAGTCATTCCAACCCTCGGAATTGGTAAAGATTTCTTTCTTGATCTATCTTGCTACTTGGCTGGAAGCGAAGAAGGGCGAGCTAGGAGCTTTGACTAGCGGTGTCCTGCCTTTTTTAGCGATATTGGGAATTATCAGCTTATTAATGATTGCTCAGCCGGATTTGGGTACTTTATTTATTATTGCTTTTTCTTCTTTTGTCGTTTTCTTTGCCGCCGGTGGTAAAGTCAGCCACATTGCTATTACCATTATTTTGGCGGTTTTCGCTCTTTTCTTGGTTTTAAGTATTAAGTCCTCTTATCAAAGCGATCGTTTTAAATGTTTGAAAGACCCCAGTTATAGCGCTTTAGATAAATGCTATCAGATAAACCAGTCGCTTATCGCTGTCGGCTCGGGTGGCGTTTTCGGGCGTGGCCTAGGAGAGAGCCGGCAAAAATATATGTATTTGCCTGAGGTTTGGGGTGATTCCATTTTTCCGATAATTGCCGAAGAAACCGGTTTCGTTTTCGCCTCGCTTTTGATAATCTTATTTCTTTTTGTCTTTTATCGCGGTTTGCTTATCGCCCGTTATGCCCCTGATATTTATGGCAGTACTTTGGCAATCGGTATTATTTCTTGGTTAGCCGTTCAGAGTTTCTTGAATATCGGCGGTATGATTAATCTTATCCCCATGACCGGCGTGCCTTTGCCTTTTATTTCTGCTGGCGGATCCTCTATACTCTCTTCGCTTTTAGCGATGGGCATCCTAGTTAACATCAGCAAGCAGACCAGGGCTTATCGGCAACGGCATTGATATTTATATGGAAAGCCTGAGCGAAAATAAAAAATATAAAATTATTTTAAGCGGTGGCGGAACGGCAGGATCCGTAACTCCGCTTTTAGCGATGGCGGCACATCTCCCGGCAGAAGCGGAGCTAGTTTTTTTCGGAACTTCTGATGGACCGGAGAGACAATTATTGGAAGAGTGTAATAAACAGGGAAGGGCTTGGCGTTTTGTCGTTTGTCCAGCGGCTAAATGGCGGCGGTATTTTTCTTGGAAAAATTTATGGGATCTTTTGCGCCTGCCAAGTATCTTTATCCGTTGTTTTTTTCTTCTTAAAAAAGAACGGGCAGATATCATGATTACGGCCGGATCATTTGTGAGCGTGCCGCTAGCCTGGGCAGCCTTCTGTCTTAGATTGCCATTTATCGTTCATCAGCAGGATTTGCGTCCGGGACTGGCTAATTGCTTGATGGCGCCGTTTGCTTCATTGATTACCGTGGCTTTTGAAAAATCATTAGATGATTATGGAATATGCGCTTCGTGGATAGGTAATCCTGAACCAGAGCGCCCTTCTTTGGAAAAATATTCTTTAGCTGATTTTTCTTTAGAGGAGGACAGGCCTCTGCTTCTAGTTACTGGCGGCGGCAATGGCGCGGCAGCAATAAATGAAATCATTGCCGCTTCTCGCGAGGCTTTAATATCAAAATGCCAGATTTTTCATTTAGCCGGCCGTGGTAAATTATCAGCCCCGCTCCTTTCGGATGAGTCTTATCAGGAACGCGAATTCATCGATAATTCTTCTTTGCTTTTTCTTATGTCCCGTGCTGATTTAGTGGTTTCTCGCGCCGGCCTGGGAACGATTACTGAATTAGCCTCTTTAGCTAAAGCCTCTATCATTATTCCTATTCCCGATTCTCATCAAGAAGATAATGCCGCTTTTTTGGCATATAAAGGCGCGGCGCTGGTGCTTTCTCAAAAAGAATTGACGCCAGAAAAATTTCAACAGGCAGTATTTGAGTTATTATCTTCCGCTAAACAACGCCAATTGCTAGCTGACAATATCAGTCATTTATTAAAACCTAAAGCGGCGGAAACCTTGGCGGATTTAAGCCTTAAATTAATAGATAAAAATAGAAAAAAATGAAATATTTAGCTGACAGGATTTATTTAATCGGTATAAAAGGGGTTGGCATGACTATGCTTGCCCAATTTTTAAAGGAAAGCGGCTCTTCGGTTTCTGGTTCTGATATTAAAGATGTTTTTTTGACTGATAAGGTTTTGCGTCGAGAAAAGATTAAGGTCTATTCGCCCTTTTCTGAAAAGAATATTGATCGCCAGGCTAAGCTGATTATCCATTCATCAGCTTTCAATCAAGAGAATAATGAAGAAATGGCTTTTATCGCTGCTCATCCGGAGGAATTTCGTAAAACAAAAATCTTATCTTACGCGGAAGCTTTGGGAGGGGTTTTTAATCGCCACCAAGGTATTGCCGTTTGCGGTAGCCACGGCAAGACCACTACTTCTGCCTGGCTCGGTTTTGTCGTCAATCAAGCTTCTTTTTCTCCTAATGTCCTGGTCGGTTCGCGCGTTCCTCAATTCAAGGGTAGCAGCCTGAAAGGTTCTTCTAAGATTTTTATCGCCGAAACCGATGAATACCAGAACAAGCTTCGTTATTTCCAGCCGCAGGGAGTTCTCTTGAATAATATTGATTATGATCATCCGGATTTTTTTCCGACCGTGGCTTCTTATAATAAAGTCTTTGAGGATTTTGTTAAAAAAATACCGCCCCGGGGTTTTTTGGTTTTCAATAACGATGATAAGGCGGCCGCCAAGATTGCCGATAAAGCTGTTTGTCGAAAAATTTCTTATGGATTAAATAATTCCGCCGCTTATCAGGCGATAAATATTAGCCAGGGTCGCGGTCGTCAGAATTTTTCTTTGCTTTTTAAGGGGCGCGAGCAAGGTCGTTTTTCTATTAAACTTATCGGTCGTCACAATATTCAAAATGCTTTAGCGGTTATCGCCGCCGCTCGGGAATTGGGTTTAAGTTTTGAAGATATCCGCCGCTACCTAGGTGTTTTCAGGGGAACAGAAAGACGGGCGCAAATTCTCGGCCGTTATCAAGGCGCGACGTTGATTGATGACTACGCTCATCACCCTACGGAAATTCGCGCCACTATCGAAGGTTTGAAAAATAACTATCCCGGCCAACGTCTGCTTGTTGTTTTTCATCCTCATACTTTTACCAGAACTAAAGCCTTGTTTAAAGATTTTGCCGACAGTTTTGGCCAGGTGGATGAATTATTTGTTTTAGATATTTACGGTTCGGCCAGAGAAAAGGCGGGCGGGGTTTCTAGCCGAGAACTAGTTAAAGCGATTAAAGAAAATCTTCGCTCTCAGAAGATAAAATCTGCTATCCATTATTCGCCGACCATCGAAAAGACGGCGGAAAATTTAAAAGAAATATTGCGCCCTGGAGACGTTTTGGTATTAATGGGAGCTGGCGATGTTTTTCGTGTTGGCCAGTATATTTTAAAAGCTAAAAAATAAGATAAACATGGACAAGGAATTAGAAAATGAAAAGATTTTAGACAAAGGTCATTTCTGGAAAGATTTTGGCGTTTTGCTTAAGCCGTTTAAAAATTTTATTTGGCCGATAGCTGTGAGTATTGTTCTGGCGGCTTTGGCGGCTTTGGCTTCGCCGTATTTTCTTAAACTGCTTATCGACGGTTTGTCTTCCAGCAGTGGCCGCGATTGGGGTCGTTTTGTTCTTTTTGTGCTTGCTTATTTTTTATTGGAACAAGCCGCTTCAGCTTTTAATTATTTTAATGACCGTTGGACTTTAAAATTATTAGTCGAAGTTGAATACCGTTTAGGGATAAAAGCTCAGTCTAAACTTTTGGACTTAGATCTTTCTTATCACGAAAAAGAGAATACCGGCAGCAAGATAGTTAAAATAGAAAGAGGCATTGATAAAGTTTCGATGCTTATTAATAATCTCTTATATGAGGTGGCGCCGACCATCATTCAGATAGCTTTTACTTTATTAGCCTTGTTCTGGTCTGATTGGCGCTTGGGTTTATCTTTCTTGATTTTTGCGCCTTTATGCATTTTTGTTTCTTATAAGTCTAATAAGAAGATGCACCCGATACGCAAACAGATTTATAAGGACTATGAAAAAGCTTCTGGCAAGATGGGACAGGCAATAATCAATATCAACGCCGTCCAGTCTTTTGTCCAGGAAGAAAGGGAATACCAAGAATTTGAAAAGATCAAGGAATATATTCGTGAAAACGAAGATCAGCAATGGTCTTGGATGATGCGAATCAGCTGGTTAAGGAATCTATTTATTGATTTAGGCCGGATTTCTATTCTGCTTATCGGTGCCTATCTTATTTATCTCGGTGAAATAAGCTTGGGTACTCTTTTCTTCGCTTTTACTCTTGGCGATAAAGCCTTTTCTTCTCTCATCCATCTTTCTCGTTCTTATGATCGTCTGGAAGAGGGGCGGGAAGGAGTGCGCCGCTTATTGGATCTTTTTCAGGTGGAAACGGTAATTAAAGACGCTCCTGATGCCTTTAGCCCGAAAAAATTAGAAGGAGAAATAGAGTTCAAGAAAGTTAGTTTCGCTTATTCTGGCGACAAGAAATTTGCTTTGCGCCAAGCTTCTTTTTCTATCCCAGCGGGGAAAATTACTGCTCTTGTCGGTCCTTCCGGCGGCGGGAAAACGACGGTCGCCCGTTTGATTTATCGCCATTACGATCCGGTTGCTGGTAAAATTTTCGTTGATGGCCGCAATCTAGCTTCTTACAAATTACATGATTATCGCCGCCTGTTGGCAATAGTGCCGCAAGAAGTAGAAATATTCGATCTTAGTGTATCAGAAAATATTTCTTATTCTCATCCGCAGGCTACCTTGAAGGAAATAAAGGCGGCGGCGAAAATAGCCAACGCGGAAGAATTTATTTCTAAGCTATCACAGGGATACCAGACTATGGTTGGCGAAAGAGGTGTTAAACTTTCCGGCGGCCAGCGCCAGCGTATCGGCATTGCTCGGGCCATCTTGGCTGATCCCCGTATTTTGATTTTTGATGAAGCGACTTCTAATCTTGATAGCCAGAGCGAGGCCTTGATTCAGGAGGCGATGGAAAAGATTAGCCGTGGCCGGACAATGATAGTTATCGCTCATCGCCTAAGCACTATCAAGAAAGCTGACAAGATAATCGTTTTGGAAAATGGCGTCTTAGCCGAAGAGGGTACCCACGAAGAACTAGCTAGCCTCTCTGGCGGGCTTTATGCCAAGCTTTTAAAACTGCAGGATGTTGGAGAATTAGAGTAAAGAGCAATATGATAAAGATTATAAAAAATCAAGCTTTAGCCGCTTATACGACCATGAAAGTCCCAGCTAAAGCCAAATATTTCACCATTATTAAAGATTTGCAGGATCTAGAAGAAGCTCGGCTTTTCGCTCAAGAAAAGTCTTTGCCAATTTTTGTTTTGGGAGGCGGTTCTAATACGGTTTTTGTCCAGCCCTTTAACGGCTTAGTTATTAAGAACGAGTTAAGGGGTTTGTCCGTAATCAAAAAAAATAGCCGTTCACTACTTATCGAGGCGGCCGCCGGTGAGCCTTGGATGAAGTTGGTACGTTATTCCTTGGAGCAAGGCGCTTATGGTTTGGAGAATTTAGCTTTTATTTATGGCACGGTCGGCGCCGCCCCGATTCAAAATATTGGCGCTTACGGCGTCGAGCTTAAAGATTTTTTTGAAAGCCTGGAAGCTATCGATTTGAAAACTGGCCGCCGTAAAACATTTTTTGGAGACGATTGCCATTTCGCTTACCGTGATAGTTTTTTTAAGCGAGCCGGCAAGGGCCGTTACCTGATCATTTCTTTAAGATTGAAATTATCTTCACGCCCGGTATTCAATTTAGATTATGGCGGTTTAAAACAAGAATTAGCTGGAGAAGAAATCGATTCTAAAAAAATTATTGAAGCCGTCGGTCGCTTGCGTCGCAGTAAGATTCCGGAACCGGGAATCCTGCCAAATTGCGGTTCGTTTTTCAAGAATATCCAAGTGCCTTTGAAAAAAGCTGATTCTTTGAAAAAACATTTTCCAGATATGCCATTTTTTTCTT
>CAYPAS010000042.1:0-7615 GCA_964408785.1 uncultured Gammaproteobacteria bacterium
CTAATTTAACAGTTGAGCAAGGCCGTTCTATTTCTCAAGTAGATATTGATGACCGTGGCATGGTGGCGGTTGTTGGTAGTACCGTCGTCAAGGATTTATTTACTGACGGTCAAGAGGCTTTGGGTTCGGAAATAACTGTCGGCGGTAAGCGTTTGGAAATAATCGGCGTTTTAAAGACTCTTGGTTCTCGTTTGGGTATGGTTTCTGTCGATGAGGCGGTTGTTGTTCCGTCATCAACCGCAGAAAAAAGTCTTTTGGGCAGTCGGGGTCAAGTGATGATTAATGCCCAGGTTGATAACGTGGACAATACGGCTTTGGCCACTTCCAGTATTACCACTATTTTGCGCCAAGAGCATAAATTAAAAAGCGACCAGGAAGATGATTTTCGTATCATGGATGCTGGCAGTATGGTAGCCGCCGCCCAAGAAACCGCCAAGACTATGACCATACTTTTGACAGCTGTCGCCGCTATCACTCTTTTAGTTTCGGGTATCGGTATTATGAATGTCATGTTTGTTACGGTCGCGGAGAGAACTAAAGAAATCGGCATCGCTAAGGCAATCGGTGGCAAGCAGAGCGATATTCTTAGTCAATTCCTGTTAGAATCAATTATTTTATCAACCGTTGGTGGTTTTATCGGTATGGCCATAGGACAATCAGCTATTCCGATATTGAATTATTTTAATTTGATTGCTGTCGCTTCTTCGGCGACAGGGCCGATAATCGGTTTTTCTTTTTCGGTCGTGGTCGGCGTTTTCTTTGGTTTTTATCCAGCCTTGAAAGCTAGCCGTCTTGATCCAGTCGACGCTTTAAGAAGCGAATAAAACAAGAGATTATTTGTTAATTAAAAAAGACGCTGTTTGAGCGTCTTTTTGTATTAGACACTAATCTATTTTTAAGAAGAATCTTTTACCTTTTTGTAGCGTGTCGCCCACTTGTAATTGGAATTTTAGGTCGTTTATTACTTCTTCGTTAACTTTTATGCCGCCGCTTTCTACTAGCCGCCTCGCTTCGCTTTTCGATGGCGCCAGACCGCTTTCGCTTAAGATGTCAATTATTAAATAGCTTTTTGGATGGAAGCGCTCTATCTCTTTGGGGGTTTCTTTTTTGCTGAAAGTGTTAATGAAATATTCCTCGGCTTTTAACGCTTCTTCTGAAGAGTGGTAGAAAGAAACTATTTCTTTGGCTAAAATCATTTTTATATCACGAGGATTGCGGCCGCCCGCTAAATCTTTTTCATAAGAAGCTATCTCTTCCAGATCTAAGCGGCTGGCTAGTTTTAGATATTTGATTATTAATTCGTCTTTCAAGGACATTATTTTGCCGTACATTTCATTGGCGTCGTCAAGTAGATTGATGGTGTTGCCCCAACTGGAACTCATTTTTCTTCCGTCCAAGCCTTCGATTATTGGTCCCATTATGATGTCTTGCGCTTCTTGTCCGTAGTGGCGCTGTAATTCACGGCCAGCTAAGAGATTGAAACGCTGATCGCTGCCGCCTATTTCGATATCAGCTTTGACCATTACCGAATCATATCCCTGCATCATTGGGTAAAGCAATTCTCGCAGGGAAATGCGCTTGCCGGCGTCCAATCTTTTTTTGATATTTTCACGGGAAATGAAATCCGCCAGAGAAAACAAATTAGTTTGTTCGCAGATTTCCCGATAATTTAATTTATCTAGCCATTGGCTATTATAATGTATTTCACATTTTTCTATATCTAAGATTTTTCCGGCTTGCTGGACGTAATTTTCCATGTTTTTTTCCACCTGTTCGCGGCTAAGCATGGGTCTTTCGCTATCTTTGTCGGAGGTATCGCCAATGACGCCAGTGAAGTCGCCGATTATCAAGACTATCTGGTGACCGGCTTTCTGAAAATCGCGAAGCTTGAGGAGCGGAATCGATCGGCCTAAATGTATATTAGGACTTGTCGGGTCGGTGCCGAATTTAACGCGGAGAACTTGGCCGCTGGCTAATTTTTTTTCTAGATTTTCGCGGCTTATGATTTCTTCGACGCCTCTTTCTAATATTTCGCGATTCTGATCGTTTGCTGATTTCATAGTTTTAAGCTTATTTTGAGATAATCTTAGCAATTAAAAGGATTTTTGTAAATGTTTTATTGATTTTTTTAGCGAATTTTCCTTGTAATCGCGGCGGGTTTTGTTATAATGAAATTCAAAGTTAATAATTGATTAAAATATGCATTTATATTTACAGATTTTCGGAGCAGTTTTTCTGGTTTCCGCTCTTTCTCTGGTCGGTTTGTTTTTTCTTTCTTTTTCCCCAAAAACCCTGGAGAAATTAACTCTGCTCTTGGTTAGTTTGTCGGCTGGCACTCTTTTGGGCGATGCTTTTTTGCATCTTTTGCCAGAAGCGGTTGAATCATCGGAGTCTAGCAGTGTTTTGTGGTATTGGGTTTTAGTCGGTCTTTTTTCTTTTTTCATCCTAGAAAAAGTCATTCATTGGCGCCATTGTCATATCAGGACTTGCGATGAGCATCCGCATCATTTAGGGGTTATGAACCTTGTCGGCGATACTTTACATAATTTTTTCGATGGTGCTGTTATCGCCGCCTCGTTTTTGTTTAGTCCAGAATTGGGAGTGGCGACTCTTATTGCGGCTTTAGCTCACGAGTTGCCGCAGGAGATAGCTGATTTTGGTGTCTTGATTTATGCCGGTTATTCTCGCGGCAAAGCCTTACTTTGGAATTTTTTAACAGCCTTGTCGGCCTTCGCCGGCGCTATCGTGGTTGTTGTTATCGGCGGCAACACCGACAATATAGAATCATGGGTGATTCCTTTTACCGCCGGCGGATTCATTTATATTGCTACCGGAGATTTGATTCCGGAGCTTAAGAAAGAGACGGGGTTAGGGAAGTCTCTTTGGCAATTAGCGTCGATAATCTTTGGGGTTCTGTTAATGTTTTTATTAAGGATTTTATTTGAATAATAAAATTTTAAATTAGCTATACATTTAAAAAACAGAGAAAAATTTATATTTACTCTGTTTTTTGTTGGGCGTTGACATTAATTTAGTTAATTGATAAACTATTTAGAGTTTTACTACTATGAAAAAGAAGGTTTTTGAAATAGATTTTTCCCGTGTTGGCATCCCGGGAATGATATCGATGGCTGCCCTCCGTTTAGAGGCGCTTGCCGATCGTTATTTTTTTAAGCCCTACAATCTCAGTTCGGCTAGTTTTCGTATTTTAGCAATCATCGATTACGCTAAAGAATCAACGCCCACAGAAATCATGAAATACATCGGCGGTAGTAAATCTAATGTTACCCAGCGCTTGAATTTTTTGAATCGCTTGGGTTTGGTTTCTTCTTCTAAAGATAGGATTGGCGACGGCCGTTCACTTAAGGTCAGATTGACACCGGCGGGGAAGAAACTGCTAAGAGAAATTAAATCGATTATCAATAAACATAATTTGAAGCTAGATGCTTTTTTTACTCCAGAAGAAACCGTTTTTTTCCAAAAATTTATTAATAAAATAATGTTTACTTTGGATTCCTGCGAAAAAAAATTAGTTAACATGAAAAATTAATCTTAAAATATGAAAAGTCAGAAAAAATTATTATTGTTAATGCTCCTGCCGCTTTTTTTCTTAAGTGCCTGTGGTCAGAGCGAGGAGCCGGTTTCTAGTGAAGTGCCGCCTGTCCCTGTTAAAGTGCAAAGTGTTTCTGATAGTTCGGCGGTCAAGCAATCTTTTTCTTACCCCGGTCTCGTGGTTTCCGATAGCGAAGCTTCGGTCATCGCTAAATCCAGCGGAACGATTACTGGCTTGAAAGTAAAAGTCGGCGATCAGGTGGCTGTCGGCCAGGAATTAGCCAAGATAGATGAAGTTAATTCTTCTTTTAATGCCGCTTCTTTTAATGCTGGTCAGATAAAACAGGCTCAGATAGCCGTCGCTTCTGCGGAAACAGCTTATAATCTAGCTAAATCCAATTATGAAAACATCCTAGTGTCTTCGGTAAAGGATTTGAGAAGCGCTGAAATTACTCGCGACCAGGCCGCTAAAGGGCAGATTAATTTAGATATAACCACTTCTCAGAGCATAAAGAGTGCGGAATTAGCTTATGAAACAGCTAAAATCGCCACTGAGCAGGCGCGGACTACTTTAGAGAATCGAGAAAGATCAGTTTCTCAGAGCAATGATGATGTAATTACCAACGCCGGATTAGCCGCTGATTCCGCTATTAGCGCTACCGCCGCCGTTATTACTAATATCAATAATATTGCTGGCCTCGATGATGATAATAAAATATCTATTCCTTATCGCCCTAATTTAGGCGCTATGGATGCCAGTGCTTATGATCAGGCTAAGCAGGCTTATCAGATAGCCAAACAGGTTTACAAAGATTATTCAGCCAAGCAATTCAGCGACGTTTCTTCCAAGCTTGATGGGGCAATAAAAGTCGTCGAAGCCGGCAGAAATCTCAGTGATAAGGTTAAATTTTTATTTGATAAATCAATCTCTTCTGATGTTCTGCCGCAAACTTCTTCGACTGGCAATTCTTTAAACAACTTGCAGTCCGCCGCCGCCGGCTATCAAACGCAGATGAATAGCGCGGCTAATCAGACTAATTCCGCTAAACAATCTTTGGCTAATACCGGGATTAATAATTCGACCGCTTTGGATAGTCTTCGCCAGGCTTATCAGATTGCTATTCAGCAAGAAGCCAGTGCCAAGCAATCTTTAGCTAATTTAAAATCCGGTAATGCTAGTCAGCAGGATCAGGCTGGTTTCAATGTTAATCTAGCACAGAATCAATACGAGAATACGAGAGTAAAGATTGAATCGCAAGTCAGTTCTTCGAGGATGCAAATGGAAAGCGCTAAATTGCAATACAATAACGCGGTTACTGCTTTGCAGAGCCTTTACGATTCACACTCCCTTATTTCTCCGATAGCCGGTACGGTTACTAAATTGCCGATTGCCGATGGACAAACCGTAAGCCAAGGCCAGGTAGCGCTGGTTGTTTCTCAGCCAGAAAATCTTAAGATTCAATTTTATGTCGAGGCAGATAATTTGCAGTCGATTAACCCGGGTTTGCCAGCTAAAATTATCGACGCTGGCGGCACGGAGTATTCTGGTTTAGTAGTCACGGTTTCGCCGCAGGCTGATTCTTTGACCAAACGCTTTTTGGCGGAAGTGAAGTTGGACGAAGGATCTAGTTTACTTTTAGGAACTGTCGTTGATGTTAAATTAGATATCATCAAGAACGCCGCGTCTGCTGAATTTTCTATTTTGCCGCTCTCGGCTATTACTATAGGACAGAACGAAAAATATATTTTTATCGCTGATAACGGCGTTGCTAAAAAAATCCCGGTCGAGGTTAAGGAGGTTATTGGTGAGTATGCCCAGATTAAAACGGATTTAGCCGCTAATGCCGCTATCGTTATTGATGGTAACCGCTTATTGAGAGAAGGGCAGACAGTAAAAATCGAATAAGTTAAAAATATGGAAAATACTACCAAGAACAAGACTTCCGATCATTTTTATCTGGAGAAATTAGAGTTTGACCCTAAATTGCGTCAAAGCTGGCTTAATTTTTTCGTCGTTAATTTCCGGGTAGTCATTTTGATGATCATCCTGCTTACCGGATTAGGAATTTATTCTTTTTTGGCTCTGCCTCGTGAATCAAGCCCAGAAGTCAAGATTCCGATAGCCGTCGTCATGACTGCTTATCCTGGCGCTTCGCCTGCTGATATTGAAGATCTGGTAACTAAAAAGATAGAAACCAGCATATCTGGCGTCAAAGATGTTGATACTATAACTTCCCAATCTTCTAATTCCGTCTCGATGATTACTGTTGAGTTTAATTCTAAAGCAGATTTGAATGATTCTATCCGCAGTTTGCGTGATGCTGTTAATAATGTAAATTCAGAACTTCCCGATGATGCGACCGACCCGGTAGTCAGGGAAATCTCTCTCGATGATTCGCCGATATTTGTCGTTTCTCTTTTTGGTCCTTATGACGGCGCGACTCTTTGGGAGGCTGGCGATCAAATAAAGGATGAATTAGAAAAAATTCCTGGCATCAGGGAAGTCAAGCTTTCTGGCGGCGACGAAAGAGAATTTGTCATTGATTATGATCCGCAAAAATTAACCTCTTTCGGTCTTTCCGCCGATCAGGCCAACGCCAAAGTAAAGGCGGCTAACCTAGCTATCCCCTCCGGTAATTTTGACGGCCGCCAATACTCCTACCCAGTCAGGGCTGATGGGCGTTTTTTTACGGCCAAGGAATTAGCGGACACTCCGATAATGCACAGCGCTGATGGTGCTATCGTTTATTTGAAGGACTTGGCTGAAGTCAAAGATTCTTATATTAAAAAGACGGTTTATTCCCGTTTGTCTTCTGGCGGACAGCCTTCAACTGATAACGTCACTTTACAGCTTATTAAAAAAACCGGCGGCAATATAGTTGATACTGTTGACCAGGCCAAAGGAATAATTAATACCGAATTGCAGAAATTACCTTCTGGAATCGGTTACGACGCGACAGTTGATTTATCTGATCAGATTAATCAGGATTTTGAACAATTAACCCATGATTTCTTCCTGACTATAATTTTAGTTTTTGCCATTCTTTTCTTGATTGTCGGTTTGAAAGAGGCTTTGGTGGCTGGGCTGGCGGTGCCGCTAGTTTTTTTCGCTACTTTCGGCATTATGTTGCAGACGGGAATTAGTCTTAACTTCTTGTCCATGTTTTCCTTGATTCTCGCTTTGGGTCTTTTGGTTGATGATGCGATCGTTGTTGTCTCGGCCACTAAGCAGTATATGAAAACAGGGAAGTTTACTCCGGAAGAGGCGGTGCTTCTAGTTTTGCATGATTTTCAGACGGTTCTTTTCACGACCACTTTGACCACTGTCTGGGCTTTCTTACCACTTTTGATGGCGACTGGTATTATCGGGGAATTTATCAAATCTATTCCGATAACTGTTTCCGTCACTTTAATGTCTTCGCTTTTTATTGCTTTAATGATTAATCATCCTTTGGCGGCTATTTTAGAGCGTATTCGTTTAACTCCAGGATTCTTCCGTTTCTTGTTAGCAGTCATTGTTATCTTGGCGATTATTCTTGGGATTAATGGTGGAATCTGGGGTATAGTTTTGGCAATCGTCTTAGCTGTTTTAGCTTTGTTGTTAATTCGTTGGTATTTTAGTGGCGGTCATCATAAATTGCAGGAAGGTGCCGCTCTTATGGAAAAGGAATGGCAGGATGATGAACTTATTAAAGAAAAGCTCCGCGTCCAAAGCAGCCATGAAAGCGATAATTTATGGCATCGCTTGATGCACGGCATAATACATTTCGATTTGTTTTTGCCGATTTATGAAAAATATTTACTTTTGATATTGGCCACCAAGAAGACTCGCCGCAATACTTTGATTTTTGTTTTTTTGTTTTTTGTGGCGGCTATTTCTTTGCCGATAAGCGGCATAGTCAAGAGCGAATTTTTTCCTCCCTCTGATTCCACTCAGGTAAATATCAGTATTGAGGGGCCAACCGGCCTTAAATTAGATGAAACTGATAAGATTGCCCGCCAAGTAGAAGAGCGCTTGTATAAATATCAAGAGATAGAAAATTTTTCTACCATCGTCGGTGCT
>CAYPAS010000043.1:0-7514 GCA_964408785.1 uncultured Gammaproteobacteria bacterium
ACCAAGGGGAATTTCGACGTTAACATTCTTTAAATTGTTAGCGCGCGCGCCGATAATCTTCAGAGCGCCATGATTCTGTTCCCGTCTTTTTTCCGGCAAACCGATTTTTTTCTCGCCGCTTAAATATTGCAAAGTTAAAGATTTCTGTTTCAAAACCTTGTTCTTTTTTTCGTTTAGCAAATCTTTAGTTTCTCCGGCCGCCATTACTTCGCCGCCGTGGACGCCGGCAAGCGGACCTAAGTCAACTAGATAATCCGATTCTAGTATCGTTCTTTCGTCGTGTTCAACAATGATTACGGTATTATTCTTGTCACGCAGTTTCTTTAAAGTCTCAACTAGGCGTTCTGTATCACGCTCGTGCAGGCCGATGGTCGGCTCATCTAAAACATACATGGTCCGTGATAAATGCGAACCGATTTGTGAAGACAAACGGATGCGCTGAGCTTCGCCACCGGATAAAGTATGGGCTTCCCTTTCCAAAGAAATATAATTCAAGCCGACTTTCAATAAGAATTCCAAACGGCTGATAATCTGCACGACGACATTTTCAGCGATAGTCCGTTCACGCTTGGTCATTTTTTCGTAATAAGCGTTTAAAAAATCCAAAGCGCGATTAATAGGTAATTTTGTCAGATCGGCGATATTCTTATTCTTGATTTTAACAGCCAAGGCCTCGGGACGAAGGCGCTGGCCGGCACAAGCCGGGCACTTTTCATCATTAAAAAAATTGGTCTTGCCTAAACCAGAGCAATCCGGACAAGCGCCATGAGGCGAATTAAAAGAAAATAAACGCGGCTCGACTTCGGGAAAAGAAAAATTATCGTTCGGACAAGTCCAATTGGCTGATAAAAGGAATTCTTTGTTTTTGTATTTAGCGATAAGCAAGCCCTTGCTGTAATCCAAAGCGTTTTCTACCGCTTCAAACAGGCGGGTTTGGTCATTAAGCATCACCTTATCAATAACGATATCGATATCATGCTTCTGTTTTGGGGCTAATTTTATCTGATCGCGTAAAAAATGCGACTTGCCATCTATCCGCGCCTCAGAATAACCCAAAGAAAGATAGTTATATAAAACCTGATAGTATTCCCCTTTACGATCACGAACGATTGGCGATAAAATCGTGACATATTCCTCCTTTTCTTCTTCGCCACGATTAATGATAATATCAACCATCTCTTCAATAGATAACTTCTCGATCTTGGTACCGCAAAGCGGACAAAAAACTTCGCCGACGCGCGCGTAAAGGACCCGAAGATAATCGTAAATATCGGTTAAGGTCCCGACCGTCGAGCGTGGATTGTGAGACAAAGCTTTTTGGTCGATAGAAATCGAGGGCGCTAAGCCGATTATCTCATCAACGTCGGCCGGTTTTTTCTGGCCTAAAAATTGGCGCATATACGGCGACAAAGATTCGACGTATTGCCGCTGGCCTTCCGCAAAAATCGTATCAAAAGCCAGTGACGACTTGCCACTACCAGAAACACCGGTGATTACCGTCAATTTATTATGTGGTATTTCCAGGTTAATATTTTTCAGATTGTGCATCCGCGCGCCGCGGATGATCAGCTTTTCGGACATAGTTTATTTCAAAAAAGGATTGGGGCCGGCAAAAGTAATCATTGGTGTCTGATTGTTTATGAAATCGCAAGGAATAGAATATTTGCGGGAATAAAGGACATCGACAGCACCAAAAATAGCTTGCGAATAATCAAAGCCTAATTTATGGCTAACGGCTTTGACTATATCCTCCGTGGCCGCCTCTACTTCTACATAAGGCTCGAGGAATGGCCATTCATCGATAGTTACCTCCGCGCCATCAAGCAGCCAGAGTTCACGCCTAGTTTCCTGGAAAGCTTTTTCCTGGCAACCCAGGCTTTTAAATAATTCAACGGCTGCCTGATAATCATCAATCTTCAAACAAATTTCTTTTTGGTTTTCTATCTTATCGCCATCAACCGTTTTCAGGCTCATTGTTATCTTATCCCCCTCATCTCTCACTCTTAACCAAGAACCAGGTATTTCATGGCCGCTAGGCAAAGAAAAAACATGGCGCCGCTGAGTAAATTCCGGTTTAAGCAAAGAAGCGCCCGCTTCTTTTAAAAGACGGCGCATTTCGTTCTTGTCGACATTGCTAAAAGTTGCTTCAAATTCAATAGCCATATGTTTAAATTAATTAATATATAAAAATATCAGATTTCTTCATTAATATCCAGCAGCTCTTCAATCTTCTTTTCTACGTTTTTGGGGGTGATACCGTGTTTTTTGTTGTATTCCAACTGCTTGCGGCGGCGGCGCTCCGCTTCACTGATTGCTCGTCGCATCGCTAATGTCTTCTTGTCGGCGTATAAGATAATCTTTCCCTTGACGTTGCGAGCGGCGCGACCCATCGTCTGCATTAGCGAAGTTTCACTGCGCAAGAAACCTTCGCGATCAGCGTCTAAAATCGCCACCAAAGTTACTTCTGGCAAATCCAAACCCTCACGCAAAAGATTGACGCCGATTAAGGTGTCGAATTTTCCTAAGCGGAAATCTTTTAAGATTTCCGTCCGTTCAAAAGTTTTAACGCCGGAATGTAAATAATTAGCCCGGAAACCCTGAGCATTTAGATAGGTATTCAAATCTTCCGCCTGCTTTTTTGTTAAAGTATTAATAATCGCCCGCTCACCCAAAGCGGCAATTTTTTTAACCTCTGCCATCACGTCGTTTATCTGGCTGTAATTTTCTTTTTTCTGGAAGACTGGCCGGATTTCAATTTCTGGATCAACTAAACCTGTCGGGCGGATTACTTGTTCGGCAATCTGCTGGGAATGTTTCAGTTCGAAATCGCCAGGCGTCGCCGTCGTGAATATCATCGGTCCGACACGCTTTTCAAATTCCGCGAATTTCAAAGGACGATTATCAAGAGCGGACGGCAAACGCCAGCCATACTGGATCAAAGTCTTTTTACGGGATTGATCGCCATTATACATGCCCCTAATCTGAGGGATAGTAATATGCGATTCATCGATAACCGTTAAAAAATCCGGCTTGCCATCCTTCCAGGGGAAATAAGCCAACAAAGAATCGGGCGCTTCACCGGCTAATTTGCCAGTTAGGTGGCGAGAATAATTTTCAATGCCATGGCAATAACCCAGAGACCGCAACATTTCGATATCATAACCGGTTCGCCGTTGTAAACGCTCCGCTTCCAATAATAAACCTTCTTTTTTAAAATGAGCTAAACGGTCTTTTAATTCTATTTGGATATTCTTAATAGCGGCCTCGATTTGCGGCTGAGTTGAAACGAAATGTTTCGGCGGAAAAATTATTATTTCCTCCAAATTTTCTAAAATATTTTTTGTCGTGTTGTCGATAATCGCTAAAGCGCTAATTTTTTGCCCGGATAATTCTAGACGATAAATCAAATTTTCTGATTTTGGCCTGATTTCAAAAACATCGCCCCTAACCCGGAATTCACCACGATTTACCTCACCGTTAACCCGCTCAAATTGGATTTTCACCAACTGCTTAATCAAATCGGCACGCGTTAGCGGCTTGTCTTTTTCTAAAACCAAGCTAGATTCTAAATAAGAAGACGGCACGCCTAAATTGTATATACAAGAAACCGAAGCCACGATAATCACGTCACGTCGTGAAACTAAAGCCGAAGTGGCCCCATGGCGCAAACGGTCGATTTCTTGATTAATCATCGCCTCCTTATCGATATAAGTATCCGTTATCGGCAAGTAAGCTTCTGGTTGATAATAATCATAGTAAGAAACGAAATAGTGGACGGCATTTTCGGGAAAAAAATTTTTATATTCCCGATAAAGCTGGGCGGCCAAAGCCTTGTTCGGCGCGATAACCAGAACCGGCTTGTCTTGATTGGCGATAACGTTAGCCACCGTGAAAGTTTTACCGCTACCGGTTACGCCAAGAAGGGTCTGGAAGCCGTAATCGGCCGCCAGACCCTTTTCCAGCTTAGTGATTGCTTGCGGCTGATCGCCAGCTGGCTGATATGATGATTTTAACTTGAAAAGCTTAGGCATTTAGTTTAACGCAGACCGAAGGAAGCTTTAACAGTGATCATGATTTCCTTATCAATACTACCGGTGTCATATAGGCCGTAATCAGAAATATCAGTTGAACCGGCTGGCATGACCTGGACGACACCCATCGAAACAGATTTAATACTATCAACCGATTTGCCACTGCTAGAAGCGATGGCTTCCGCTCTTTTCTTAGCATCCTTTAAAGCTTCCGGTAATAAAGAAATACGGACGTCTGGCAATTGGCTGTAATAATATTCAACCGGATTAGCCGAGAAAATTATCCCTTTTGCCGCCAGCTCTTCACTATTTTTAGCGAGAACTTTCATTTTCTGGACGTCATCGGATTTTACCTCGATATTTTGGATTAAATTATATTGAGTCGGAGAATTTTGATCCATCTTATACATCTCATTCATAAAAATCGGTGAAATTTCTACCTTATCAAAACCTTGACGGACAAAAAAATCGCGGACTATCTGCTCGTCGGCCTTCATGCCGGCATAACCGTCTTTCAGTTGATCCTTAAAAACAGAGCGGGAAAAATTTCCAGTCCAGCGGGCAGAATCAGCCGTAACTGCCTGTTTAGCTGAACCAGAAACACTGATAAGGTCTTCCGATTTCTTTATCTCCAGAAAAGTACGAGAAACGATAAAGGCGGAAACGATAAAACTAGCGCCTAAAATCAAAGCCAGCAACCCAGAAGCGATCACTTTATAAGTCTTTTTTTCTTCCATAAATTTATAATTAATATTTAATAAATAAGGCTTTTATATTATATAACAAGGCAAACAACTTGGAAAGATGCTTATTTGACAAAAAATATCTATAAAAACCTTGGTCCTAAAAACATTTCATGCTATAATATCATTAACTAAAAATAAATATTATGTTCAAGAAAAAAAATCTCTTTTTCTTAGGATTATCGATGCTTCTGGCCTTCCCTTTTCCGGGATTAGCCGTCGGCACCGATGTCTCTAGCAGCATCACTAACCCTATCTGGACCCCTGATAACAGCCCTTATGTTGTCAGTAACACTATTGAAGTGGCCAAAGGCGCGACTTTAAAAATTGAGGCTGGCACGGAAGTCCGCTTTAATAAGGGCGCTAAAATTTTGGTCAAAGGCGAACTTCAGATAAACGGCAGCGCTTCCAATCCCGTCATCCTCACCTCCAACGCTACTTCTTCGGCAATAGGCGACTGGGGTGGCATAGAATTCGCTGACAGCTCCACGGACGCTAAATTCCAAAATGGCGAATACCAAAGCGGCAGTTTAATAAAAAACGCTATAATAAAATTTAGCAAAGGCGTAGCTTGTACCGATGCCAGCCCCTACATTAGCGATTCGCAATTTTCTTATAACACTGTCGGCTTAAGTATTACTGGTGGCGAAAATAATGTCGGCGAAGTTGTTGCTGATCTTAATTCAAGCAATGGCAATGGCACAATAGCGATTTATATCGAAGGCAATGATTTTAGCAATAACGAAAAAGGTTTGGTTGTTGATCGTGGCAACAGTCAAGATTTTATTTCTACTCCCGCCGGTTATTCATACATCGGGGATCCGGTAACTACCGCCTATATCTTGAATAACTCATTTACCAGCAACAACCTGGGCATATCGATAGTCCGTGGCGATAGCAATGTTATTTCTAATAATTCTGCTAAATACAATACCAGCGCCGCCATCCAAATCGCTGCCTTGAGCCGCGGCAACTATCTAGAAAAAAATACCATACAAAATAACGGCAACGGCATAGAAAGTTTATCGGCGGAGAGTATAATAGTTCAAAATACAATAAAAAACAACTTCGGATCCGGCTTAAAATTAGGCGCCAAACCGGAAATGTTCCGCTATAATAGCATTTTCAACAATCAATCATACAACCTCCATAACTTAGTTTATAATCTTGATGCTTCTCAGAATTATTGGGGTGAAAGCACGGATAATTTGATAATTTCTAAATTCCTTAAAACCGAAACCGCTTCTTCTACCAGCGGCGCCATGATTTATTCTTTAAACTATCAACCAGCTCTCGGATCAGCTATCGACACTGATAAAATGACAGAAGTAATTATTAATAATTACGCTACCTCCACTTTAGCTGCTTCTACTGAAGTCTCCGGAATCAAACCTCTAGGAAGCAGCGTTTTTGTTAATGATATCGATGTTAAAGCAACTGCTGACGGCTTCCGCTGGAAATATCAAAGCTCTTTAGAGGCCGGTGATAATGAATTCAGTATTTACTACCAAGATGCTAACGGCCGCCGTAGCAGCAAGACTAAAATAATCATTCGTCGCGATAACGAATTAGCCGCTCCGGTTCTCGATACCTATCCTTCCGAAACTTCTAATGCCATCCTAGAATTAAAAGGCACTAAAGTAGCCGGCAGCAGCGTTATCATTAATGGCCAAGAACGTGTCGCCGCTGATAATGCTTCGACCTGGAGTTATAAATACCCCTTAAATGTTGGCGATAACAATCTAGAATTGATGGCAAAATCAGCCAATGGCCAATACAGCGCCGTTATAACAGCCAGCGTCAAGCGCATCCAAGTAACTGACAATGATATTATCAGCCAAGAAAAAAACCTAAGCGCCAAGACGGATGCCAAATTGGCCGCCCGCTTAGCCGGACGTTTGCTATTGCAAGTGGAAAACAAAGGTCTTATCTGGTATGTTTCGCCTGAAAACAACAAGCGCTACTATATCAGCCAATCAACTGCTCTCAGTATTTTCCGCTCTTTAGCTCTCGGTATCAGCGAAAACAATCTCAACCTGATCCCCGCCAAAGGCAACACCAACAAAGGCAACGCCGCTCTGCGCCAGAGATTAAAAGGAAAACTTCTTTTACGAGTTGAAAACAAAGGCCAGATAAGCTATGTCGATCTTGATGGTTACCGCCACGATATCAGCCAAACAAATCTTATGGACATCTTCCGCAGCCTAAGCCTTGGCATTACTAACGAAAATATTAGAAAGATAGAAGTAGCGGAAATCAAATAAATAAACAAAAAGTTATTAGCAAAAATAAAAACCCTATCAGTCACCTGGTAGGGTTTCTTTTTTTAAATCTTCTTTCTTTATCTTGCCCTGATTAAACAGACCAACAAAAATCAGAACCAGGGCGATAATTTGAGCGCGACCGCAATCCTCTTTCAGGCTTTCGGCGACAACAAAAAGGGCTACGCCGAACTGAGAGATGATTAAAAAGCTTATCCTTAGGATTATCTTCCGAGGAAAACGGAAAAATATCCCTAAACTAAGAAAAACAACATTTAGGAATAAAGGATAAATGAACAGGCTTTTATAGCCCGTAAAAAATGATAACACACTCATGAAAAACAGCAAAAAAGAAAGATAAAAAATCTTTAAAATATTTTCGTCTTTCATTTTTTCCTCCATTTTTTAATATACTGCCAATAATCTACTAAATTATTTTATTTTTGTCAAATAAAAAACGCGCTCTAAATAGCGCGCTT
>CAYPAS010000044.1:0-7264 GCA_964408785.1 uncultured Gammaproteobacteria bacterium
TAGTCAAGCCGGTGCGATAGTCGGAAAAGTTATAGAGGTAAAAGATGATTATTCCAAAATCTGCCTGACTACCAGTCCAGGTTGCCAATTAGCCGCCTCCGTCCAAAATCGTGAAAAAACTCAAGGAATAACTGCCGGAAATTTGGGTTTGACTATCGACATGTCATACATTCCTCAGTTGGAAAAAATAAACATCGGCGATCTTATAGTTACTTCCGGACTGGGCGGCAATATTCCTCGCGGCCTGCTTATCGGTCGAGTTTCTCAGGTTAATAGTGAGAGCAATGAAGTTTGGCAGCAGGCGACGATTGATCCTTATGATGATTTTAGTGATTTAACCATCGCCGCCGTGATTATTCCTTGATATGTGGCAAAAAATCGGCATCTATATAATAATTTTTGTTTTGGCTAGCCTGGTTTCTCTGATGCAGTTTTCCTTATTTTCTTCCTGGCCATCTTTTTGGGGTAGTTTAGATTTGGTGGCGATAATCGCGATTTTCTGTCTGTTTTTTTTGAAGTTTCCCTTGGCCTTGGCTTTTGCTAGTGTTTCCGCTTTATGGCTTGACCTTCTGGGATTTAATTTTTTTGGTTTTCATTTCTTGTGTTTTTCTTTGACTTTAATCGTCGCTGAAAAAATGCTTTCCGCTTGGCTAACTAATCGCTCCCTGTATTCTTTTATTCTGTTAATGGTTGCTAGTATTTTTCTGAATAACTTTTTTTCTTCTTGGCTGGCGGTTTTTGAGGGAGCTTCTACGGCGTTATTTTTATTTGAATCAGTTTTTTGGTTGAAATTTTTTTATCAAGCCGCTTGGAGTTTAGTTTTTTCTATTACGATGTTTAGCGTGGCAAATTTTTTAAGCAAGCGTTTCCAGCCATTTTTTCTGGAAGGGCACTGGCATAAGTGATATAATTTTAATTATGAATAATATTAATTTTTTAACTATTGGCGGCTTAACCCGTGATATCTCCTTGTTTACGGAAGAGGGAATTATTATTGATAATCATCGCGACCCCTTAAGACAAGAGCTAGTCGCTTTTGAATCCGGCGCTAAGATCAGTACGGATAGATTTTTTTATTCTTTCGGTGGCGGTGCCGCTAACTCCGCAGTCTGCTTGGCTAATTTCGGCCTCAGGACATCTTGTCTTGGCGCAATCGGCAAAGACAACGAAGGAGCGGCAATCGTTGAAAATCTTAAAAAACAGGGAATCGATATCGCCAATATCCAGGTATTTCCAAAAGAGCAAAGCGGCCTTTCTTTCATTATTGTCATGCCGACCGGCGAAAGGACTATTTTTATGCAGAGAGGGGCTAATATTGCTTTGAAAATCGGCCAGAAAGAAAAAACCCTAATAAAAAAAGCCAAGAACATTTATCTTTCGTCACTCTCTGGAAATTGGAAACCGTCTTTACGCGCGATTTTTTCTTCCTTGCCGCGTCAGGGGGCGAAAGTTTTTTGGAATCCCAGCCGAGCGCAGATAGAAGCTGGTGCCGATCCAATAATTCCTTTCATGACTAAAACCAAAGCTTTATTTTTGAATCAAGACGAGGCCACGGAATTAGTTATAAAAACAGAAGGATACAAGCATCTTAGCCGTCGTTACCTAGATGATCCAGAAAAGCTTTTAAGGATTATCCGCGGCTTTGGTCCGGAAATAATTGTTATTACCATGGGCGCGAATGGCGCGGTGGCTTTCGATGGTTTAAAGATTTATCGCCGTGCCGCCTTGAAAGAGAAGAAGCGAGTAGATGCCACTGGTATCGGTGATATATTTAATTCCAGCTTTGCCGCTGGTCTGGAAATTTTTGCTGGCAACATAGATAAATCTCTTGATTTAGCTTTAAGGAACGCAAAAGCAAAAATCGGTCATCGCGGTGCTCATGCTGGTTTATTAAAAAAATAAAAAATATGATTAAAGGGGTAGTAATAAAAGAGATTAGGAAAAATTCCGATCAGCGCGGCTGGCTGGCGGAAATTTACCGTTCTGATGAGTTAGATTTGAAGCCGGAAATGGCTTATGTGAGTTTGACCGAGCCTAATATTATTCGGGGGCCGCATGAACATCGCTTCCAAAGCGATTGCTTCGTCTTTCTCGGTCCCGGGTCTTTCCGTCTTTATCTTTGGGACGGGCGTTCTGATTCCCAAACCTTTAAAGAAAAAATGGAAATCGAAGTCGGGGAAGATTTCCCAGCTTTAGTTGTCGTGCCTCCCGGCGTCATTCATGGCTACAAGTGCATTTCTGATAAACCGGCTTTAAGTATTAATTTGCCTGATAAGCTTTATCGAGGAGAGGGAAAAAATGAAGAAGTAGATGAAATAAGATGGGAAAATGATGCGGATTCGCCGTATAAAATAATTTAAAATCTATGTGCGTCTTTTGCGAGATAGTCAAAGGGAATTTGCCGAGCAAGGCGGTCTTTGAAAATGAAGAGGTCTTTGCTTTTTTAGATATCAAGCCGACTAATCCCGGCCACGTCTTGATAGTCCCCAAAAAACATTCAGTTAATATCGAAGAAACTGATAGCAATACTTTAGCTGATTTGATGAGTGCCGCTAAGATTATCGGCCGCCGTTTGAAGGAAAATCTTAATGTTCCTGGTTATAATTTGATAATAAATAACGATCCGGTTGCTGGACAAGTTATTCCGCATCTCCATTTACATCTGATTCCGAGGTATCCGGACGACGGTTTTGAAGTTTGGCCAGGTCAGGAATTGTCAGATGAGGAAATGAAGAAAATTGCCGACAGCCTGAATCATGATAAATAAAATTAATTTTTCATTTATCCATATATGAACGACAGAATTTTCATTATTGAGGATGATGCTAACATCCTTTACGGCCTAGAGTCGCAATTTTCTGATGCCGGCTTGGAAGTCGAGACTTCATCCGGCGATGAGAGTTTGGAGGGCTTATTGTTCAAGCTCAAAACTTTCGATCCTTCTTATATAGTCCTTGATTTGATTTTGCCGAAGATAGACGGTTTTGAGGTTATTAAAAAAATAAAAGGCGATCAGGAAATGTCTGACCGAGAAATTTTTGTCTTTACGGATTTTAGCGATGAAGATGCTAAGCAGAGAAGTTTGCGGAGCGGCGCGGATTATGTCTTCTTTAAGGAGGAATTTGACAGCTATGAATTTGCTGAAAAAATCAAGAAAATAATTTCTAATCAAGCAAAAATCAGGGACGATGAAGCTTCCGGGGGCGAAGATTACCTGGTTGACTAAAAGCTCTCGAAATATTAATATTGACTGGTATTAAGCTACTATGTTTATAAAAAGGATCGGTATCGATCTAGGAACAACTTACACTCTGATTCACCTGCCAAAGCGCGGTATCGTTATTAATGAACCGAGCGTCGTGGCGGTTTCTATTGGTGACAAGAAAATATTAGCCGTTGGAAATGAAGCTAAGGATATGATTGGTCGTACTCCAGACACTATAGCGGCTGTTAGACCATTAAAAGATGGGGTAATCGCGGATTATCGGGCGACGGAAGCGATGATTAGATATTTTATCAATAAGACTTTAGGCGGTGTTCGTTTGTTCCGTCCTGAGGTTATGGTGGCGGTGCCGGCGGGAATTTCTTCGACTGAAAGGCGAGCGGTTATCGAAGCTACTATCGCCGCGGGGGCTAAAGCCGCTTATATAATCAAAGAACCGGTGGCGGCCGCTATCGGCGCTGATATTCCTATCGGGTCGGCAACCGGCCACATGGTAATTGACATCGGCGGCGGCACGGCGGAAATGGCTGTTATTTCTTTGGGCGGCATTGTCGCCTCTTCTTCAGTCAGGGTTGGCGGTAATAAATTCGACGCGGCTATATTAGAGCATGTCCGAAAAAAATATAATTTAGCTATTGGCGAAAGAACGGCGGAAGAGATAAAAATAAATATTGGTTCGGCTCTTTACATGGAAGACAAGCTTTATTTGGAGATATGCGGCCGTGATATAGTTACCGGTTTACCAAGAAGCATTACAGTTTCCAGCGATGATGTAACCGAGGCTATCCAGAATGAACTAGAAGCGATAATTTTGGCCGCTAAAAAAGTTTTACATAATACGCCACCGGAATTATCAGCCGATATAATGGACAAGGGGATTGTTTTAACTGGTGGTAGCTCCTTATTGCGCAATATAGATCAATTGATCTCCAGGACGACGGGAGTTTCCGCTTATGTTGCTGACGACGCGATGCTCTGCGTTGCTAAGGGAACAGGAATCGCTCTCGACAACCTCGATTCTTACAAACGCAGCATTTTAGCGGCCAGATAATTAGACTTCTGGCCGTTTTCAATAATATGACTATCGGAATAGACGCTTCGCGCGCTAACCTTGAACACAAGACAGGTACAGAGTGGTATTCTTTTTATTTAATCAAAAATTTAGCTTTGATTGATAATAAAAATGAATATCGTCTTTATCTAAATAAGCCGCCACGTCCGGAAATGTTGGAAATAGTTAAGCATAATCCCAATTTTTCTTTCAAGATACTTAATTGGCCCTTTTATGCTTTTTGGACTTTGGGACGACTTACTCTAGAGATGATTTTTAACCGCCCAGACGTGCTTTTCGTGCCAGCGCACGGCTTGCCGCTTTTCGGGCCTTTTAAAACAGTAAATACTATCCATGATATAGCTTTTGTCCGCAATAGTCATTTGTATCGCCAGGCGAAGATAAAATTCCGTTTTCCTTGCTTAAGGCGCGTAGCGGTTTGGATTATACGTATTTTGACTTTGGGCCGTTATAACCCATCAACCACTGATTATCTTTATTGGTCGACGGCTTTTGCTTTGAAGCGAGCAAAGAAGATTATTGTCGTTTCAAATTTTACCAAGAGTGAAATAATGGAATTATATCCGAACACCAGGCAGGAAAAAATTATGGTTATTCATAATGGCTTTAACGATGAGGCTTATCGGCCACTTGATGACAAACATCGCTCCGCCGGTATACTAGAGCGTTATGGTATAGAGGGAAGATTTTTCCTTTATGCCGGTCGTTTAGAAAAAAAGAAGAATATTGCTGCCTTAGTTGAGGCTTTTTCCGCTTTTGTCGAAAGACGTCCGGGCAACCAGGATAAGTTGGTTTTAGTTGGTGACGTCGGTTTTGGTTATGATGAAGTTAAATACATAATTCAGGAATTTGATTTGGAGAATCGGGTGATAATGCCTGGCTGGGTTAGAGAAGAAGATTTGCCTTATATTTTTTCTGCCGCCTTGGCTTTTGTTTTCTCCTCGAAATACGAGGGTTTTGGCATCCCAGTCTTGCAGGCGATGGCTTGCGCTGTTCCGACGGCAGTTTCTAATATCCCGGTAATGAAAGAAGTGGCTGGCGATGCATCGTTATACTTCGATCCAGGGGATAAAGCTTCTATCAGGGACGCTTTAATATCCCTGAGTGATGACGAGTCCTTGCGCCATCGTTTGATAACTAGTGGTCTTTCTCGCGCCCAGGAATTCAGTTGGCGCAAGTGCGCTTCAGAAACTTTAGAGCTTCTAGAAAAGCTTTAAAACAAGTTGCTTAAAAAGACGACGCTGTGCTAATATAAAGATGTTATATGAAAAAAACGATAACATCTTTTTTTATCGCCTGGGTTTTTATCGCCCAGCCGGTTTTGGCTAATATAAAGCCAAATGATAGCTACTACGATCGTCAGTGGTACTTATCGCGTATCAAAGCCGACGAAGCTTGGGAGAAAATTTCTAGCAGTCCTGATATAGTCGTTGCGGTTATTGATTCAGGAATTGATATCCAGCATCCTGATTTGCGAAATAATCTTTGGCATAATTCTCGAGAGATTCCCGGTAATAAAATAGACGATGATCATAATGGATTCATTGATGATTATGACGGCTGGGATTTTGTTAGTAATCAGCCAGATCCTTCGCCTAAATTCGATGAAGGCTGGACAGAGGCCGGTATTTCCCACGGCACCATGGTTTCTGGAATTATCGCCGCTCAAGGAAATAATAAACAGGGAGTCGCTGGTGTAACTTGGAACGCTAAGATAATGCCGCTTAAGGTGGTAAGCGATAAGGGCGGCGGAAAAATTAGCGATGTTATTAGAGCCGTGGATTATGCCGCTAACAATGGCGCCGATATTATCAATTTGAGTTTCATGTCGTTTACGTACAGTGAGGCCCTGCAGGAAGCCATCCGCCGCGCCCATAAAGCGGGGGCAATAATAGTCGCGGCGGCCGGAAATGAACAGGGCGGCGGCGATGGTTATGATACTTCAAAAACTCCTATATACCCCGCTTGTTATGATGGCCAGCTTATTGGTGAAAATATGGTCATCGGCGTGGCGGCGACTGATGCTCTTGATCAAAAGAGTAATTTTTCTAGTTACGGTTCTCAGTGTATCGATATTACCGCCCCGGGAATAAGTTTTTTTGGAACGATAGCTAGAGGCGGATCGCTATCGGATAGTGAATTGATTTATGATGGATATTGGTCGGGAACTTCCATGGCCGCCCCTTTAGTTTCCGCCACTTTAGCTTTGATTGAACAAGCTAATCCGGAGCTCGGCCAGAGAGAGGCGGTCAACATACTTTTTGCCTCGACCGATGATATTAGCCGCCTTAATCCGCAGTATCAAGGAAAATTAGGTAACGGCCGTTTGAATGTTAATCGCGCGGTCGAACTAGCTAAGCAGAGTTTATATAATCGTTCTGGTCGCCTTTTAATCATGCCTTTTAACGGCGGGCAGGCTACGCTAGAAACATCTTCTGGCGAAGAAATTTCTGTTTATAAAAATATTAATCCCGATAAGATTCAAGATATTGCCGCTGGCGATTTAGATGATGACGGTCGAGAAGAATTAATAACTTCGGCCCGTTCTGGTCTAGAACCGTCTATCGATATCTATGATCAAGAAGGGAAAAAAATAAGAAGCTTTTTGGCTTTCGATCGCAATTTCAAGGGCGGTGTCCGTTTCGCTCTTTTGAATTATGATAATTCTCCCGGTTTAGAAATAGTCGCCGTACCAGCCAGTAATGGCCCGGATGAATCGCGGATTTTTGATCGCCAGGGAAAATTAAAAAAAGTTTTGCGTCTCGAAAATAATAATTGGCGCGGCGGTTTAGCTATTGGCGCTGGCGATGTCGATGGCAATGGCCGTCCGGAAATAGTTATCGCTTATGGACAGGGAAGCCAACCGCAGGTAAAAATAATCGGTTTAGACGGGCGTCTTTTTAGTTCATTTTTCCCTTATGAAAGATCATACAGGGGCGGTTTGGAGGTAGCTGTCGCCAATGTTGATG
>CAYPAS010000045.1:0-7258 GCA_964408785.1 uncultured Gammaproteobacteria bacterium
AATTACCAGCTAAAGCGTTGACGAAGCCGGAAACCGGAGCGTTTATCGAGCCGACTAAGCGAGCATAAAGTTCTTGCTTGCTTGGCAGTTCGGATAAAGCCTGGACTTCTTCCTTATTCATTAACTTCCCTTCTAAGATACCACCTAAGAAAAAGATTTTTTCGGCCTTTTCTTTATCCTTACGGAAGGTGCCGACAATTTTAGCTGGGGCGACTTCATCCTCATAAGAGAAGATGGCTGCTATTTTTCCGTCTAATTCTCTGACGTTTACATCTAAACCGTTTTCTTTCAGGGCCAAATTCATGATAGTCTTTTTAGCGACATAGTATTCGCTGTTTTCCGCTCTTAATTTAGCGCGGAGATTTTCATTGTCCTTGACGCCGAAAGCGTTGAAACCGGCAAAGATAACGGACTTTGACTTTGAGATTTTTTCCTTCAAATCGCGGAAAATCTCTTGTTTTTGGATTTTGCTTTTTGGCATATTATATTGAATTGATTATAAAAAAATCCGTGTCGCGCACAGATTAAAAGTAATATCAGCTAAAAAAGCTTATTTTACCTCGGCAAGTCTTACGTTTTACCAGCTTGCTGTCTGCGGCGTTTATTCATTTATGCTCATATATTAGCAGATTGGCTTTTTTTGTCAATAGTTATTGACACAAAATAAAATAAGTATTAATTTTTAAGCAAACAAAGAACTTTCACAAAAAAAGGAGAAAGAATGAATAATTTATTAATTTTCGATTTCGATGGCGTCGTGGTTGATACTACAATGCCGGCCTTTAAGTTTATTCAAGAATCTTTGTATAAACATGGGTTGCCAACTGTTGAGGACTCTTTCCTGCGCTCCATTTGGGGGCGTCCAGTAGAAGAGATTCATAAATTAATCGAAGAAGAAATCGGCGAAGAATTTCCGGCAAAACTTAGATTAGAATTAAAGAGCTATCGGCCAAAATGCAATCCTAACCCGGAACTAGCTTTTTTTCTTCAAAAAAGCCGGCAAAACGGCGATAAAATTGCCTTGGTCACGAACCGGACAAAAAAAGATATCAACGGCATACTGGATCATAATACTTGCCGCCATCTTTTAGATTTGTTTCATTTTGTTCAATCCGGTGAAAAAAACATAAAAAAACCAGACCCACTGGTTTTTAAAAGCATATTGGATTCGCTGGAGTATCAGAAATACCAGATAAAAAATATTATATTTTTTGGCGACACCGTCGCCTACGACTATCAAGCCGTTTTAAATTTTAATAAAACATCCTCTTACAAAATGCTATTCTTTGGCGTTATTTCCGGGGCTAGTACTGAGAAAGATTTTATTAAGGCTGGTTTAAATTCTGATTACTTAATAAGTCTGGAAGAAATTCCTGACAAAGTAAGCAGTTTTTTAAATTAAAAAGTTTTTAAAAAGCGTCTAAAAAGGCGCTTTTATTATACACAAATTTATTTAAAATTAGTGATAAATCCAATCCAGAATTTGTAAAAGAATTACTTTTTATTTTCAAGATAACACCCATAATCGCTTCTTTTTTCTTTTGACGACAACTTTCGCAAGTCTTTAACAATCTTATCTATAGTGTTTTTATGGTAAAATTTCTATTTTGTAAATTTGCAAAAATACGGATAGTTTGTACGGCCTGTTTCCAAAGACCTGTGCGGCCACGCATCGAATCATGTTTCTTGGAATTAAAACTATAAAGAGACACATAAACGTTATTCAAACCTGATTTGACAAGCTTTTCCGCCTTATCTTTTCCAATCATGCTCCCATTAGTATTAATATTAATATACCAATTATATTTTTTCCCAATATCAATAATTTCGTCTAAATATTTACAAAGCGTTGGTTCTCCACCGCTAATATCAAGCCTCTCAACACCCAACCTTTTGGCATCATATAAAACGTCTACCCAATCACTAAACTCTAATATTTTCTCACCTCTTAGAGAATTATGAAGAATTTTTCTTGTGCCACATGTTGGGCAATTAGCAGTGCACAATAAAGTTGGCTTAATAACAAGATGTCTTAATTGATAATTCATATTTACAATTATTCAGACTTAAGCAAGGGAAACAAAACCACATCTTTTAAATTTGGTTGCCCAGAAAGGAGGGCGACGATTCTGTCTATGCCCATACCCCAGCCAGACACTGGCGGCATGCCATGCTCCATTGCTTCCACAAATTCCATATCTTTCTGCATAGCTTCCTCATCACCGTTCTTTCTAGCCTCCATTTGACTTTCAAATCTATCTTTTTGATCAAGAGGGTCAATTAATTCACTATACGCGTTTACAACCTCCCAACCATTTATAACTAGTTGAAACCTATCAGTAATAGATGAATCTTTATCATTACGCCTAGCCAATGGCGAAAGATCAACAGGATGATTAATTAAAAATGTTGGCTCAACAATTTTTTCTCGTGAAACAGTCTTGTAAAGAGCATCGATTAAATTTCCTCGACCCAAAGATTCACTACCTTCAATCTCTATACCTCTTTTTTTTATTTCATTTTTTAAATCTTCAACCTCCGGATAATTGTCTAAATCGATGCCACAATCAGCTAAAATTAAATCACGAAATGATACGGTTCTCCATGGCCCAGAAAAATCGACCATAATTAATTGGCCAGACCTATTCAAAATCTCCAAACTTAGAGTTCCTTTAAGTTTTTTTATTAATGAGGTCAGCATTTTTTCAGTAAAGGTCATATTATCTAAATAGTCCCAATACGCACAGTAGTGCTCAACCATGGTAAAATCCTGTAGATGAGTTGGATCCATGCCTTCATTCCGAAATGATCTAGCCACTTCAAAAATTTTTTCAAATCCACCAACAATAGCTTGCTTCAAATATATTTCTGGGGCGATACGTAAATAAACGTCTGCGTCTAGCGCATTATGATGAGTTTTAAACGGCTTGGCCAAGGCACCAGATGGAACATTGCAAAGAATTGGGGTTTCGATTTCCATAAACCCTTCTTGTTCATAAAATTTTCTAAGTTCGGAAATAAACCTACTTCGAAATTTAAATCTTTCCCTAACATCAACATTAGAAATTAAATCAAGATATCTTTTTCTGTATTTAATTTCTACATTTTTAAGTCCCGCCCATTTCTCTGGTAACGGACGAATCGCCTTACTAAGAAAAACATATTCCCTAACTAAAATAGACAACTCACCTTTATTAGTTTTAAAAATTTCACCTTTCACGCCTATGAAGTCTCCAATATCAACAGCCTTAACCAGCAACTTATATTCTTCGCTTCCAAGAATGTCCTGTTTAAATACTATTTGCACTCGTCCCCAAAAATCTTGAAGATGGCCAAAAGTAATTTTACCCATATCCCTAAACAACACAATTCTTCCGGCCGTTTTAACTGGCGTTCCAAGATCAAATAGCTTAATTTCCTCTAAATTATTTTCTTTTGAAAATTTTGCAGCATAGGGAATTATTCCGTTATTTTTTAGAAGTTCCAGCTTCTTCAATCTATCAATTTTTTCGTCATTTTTTTCCATTTTTTTAAGATAATTTATATTTTTTATTTAATATTTATATTTACTTAAGTTAACAATTTTTACCAAGACAAACACTTTTTGCCAAATATTTAACTTTATGGCCGGCTTCTTTTCTTTTTCTTTCTGAGCCTCCGTAATTAATCTTTTTGATTATTGCTATTATAGCACAATTTTATCCAAATTTTTCCAAGAGCCTTATCATAACGATAATCACGACTAAGAATCAATAAAATATTTATTCATTATTTTTTAAAAAAATTAAAACCTTATCAGCAATCAATTCAGAACCATTAAAGAAAGGGACAAATCCTTTAATCGCTGCTCTTTGCTGATCCATCAAACCACTAGTTTGATTAAAATTATTAATAATTTCTCTAAAAACTTGTTTATTTTTATCGCGAAAACTATTATTTTTAAAATATTTATTAGTATAATTATTAATTATTTTCATAGAATCTTTAATATCACGGATATTTTTCAAATTTGATTCATCTAAAGTAAACAGCAAATTGGGAAAAATTTGTCGCTGATTTTCTCTAACTGATTCAGAAATAATTAAATATTCGTAGACATGTCCATTGTGATTATCTGGTAAAAATATTAATGGCGCCCCTGATGCTAAAGATTCAAATACAGACGTAAATCCACACGGAACAATGGTGACAATAGCCCTATTTAACTCTTTTAAAAATTGACTAATAAACGATTGGCAAACTATTCTCTCTACACACAAAAAATTACTTTTCGACGGTTTGAAAAACCGGGCCCTGACGGACCCGGTTATCTTTTTGTCTTATTTTACTTCGTAAACCAAAGTGACTTCAACTTGGATTTCATTCTGGCCGGATTGTATTTCCGGACTGGCGATTTCGCCAGCGCCCCGCGAATCTTCTAACATTATTTTCGCGTTACTATACATCGGCACTACCGGGGAAACGGAGTTTTCATAAACGCTCTTTATTTCTCCTAATTTCATGCCAGATTGCTTAGCGATAAGCTCAGCTTTTTCTTTGGCTTTCTCGATAGCTAATTCCATGGCCTGATTTTTTAATTCGTATTCATCATCAATGGTAAAGTTTATGCTACCGATCTGGTTAGCGCCTTTGCCAGTGGTTTTAGCAATGATGTCGCCCATCTTGCTTAAATCACGAACCTTTAAGCTTAAATTCTGAGTAACCTGATAGCCGGCTAATTCCTGGCCTTTTTCGTTGGTCCAGTTATAAACCGGACTTAAATTGTAATCGGTAGTTTTTATATCTTTTTCTTCAACGCCCAAGCCTTTGATTTCTGAAATAATATCATTCATTTTGCTTGTAGCCTCCACGGTCGCTTCGGCCGCGGTTTTTTTGGTATCGGTACGGACGCCAACTTGGATATTAGCGATATCCGCTTTGGCGTAAACCGTGCCAGAACCATTAACCGAGAAACGATCTTGGTTTTCGCTCTTGTTTGTCATCACTAAAGCAGTAATGACAATGCCAGTCACGCAGGCGACGACTAAGGTCGCCAAAAAGATTTTTGATTTTTCCATAATTTTAAATTAATTGTATTTATTATTATTTTACTATTTTTTGAAGCGATTAGCTAATCCGGTCCGGCGACCGCGATTAGCGAAACGATGCGCTTCTTCCCTGACTTTTAATAAGGTCGGCTTAATGTTTTCCGCCAAATCGCGCCAAGGTTTCTTGGTTCCTGCTCTAAAAACCAGTTTATCGCCGCCAAATTTAGAAATGCCGACCAGCGGAATGTTGAGGCCATTAGCTTCAAATATTTTTGCGATGAAGCTTATTTGCGGCGAACCGCCATCAATCATTATCAAATCTGGAACGGTCCATTCGGCGTGCTTAAAGCGCCTCAATAAGACTTCGCTTAAAGCCCTTTCATCGTCGCCGGCCGGCGCTTCTTTGATTTTAAACAGACGATATTCAGTTTTGGCCGCCTGGCCGTTTTCAAAAACAACCATTGAGCCATAGGATTCCTTGCCTTGCATGTGAGAAATATCATAACCCTCAATGCGATTAAGGCGCGCTTCGGACAAATCATCCTCACGGCTTAACAGGGCCACGTCCTGCAAGTGCTTCAAAGCTTTTAACTGATCAGGGTTTTCCTTCATCAGTCTATTAATAAGACGTTTCTTCTCGCCAGAAAGTAACAAAATTATATTATCAATATTTTTTTGATAATCTTTAGCGGAAATTTTTCCCAGACAAGAACCCGGGCAAAGGCCGATTTGATAATCGAAACAAGCTTTGCCGCTATTTGGACGACAAAGGCCGTAAGGAAAAATGCGGCGAATAATTTTCAAAGCGTTCTGCAAAAGATAAAAAGATTGATAGGGACCAAAAACTCTCGCCTTGGCTGTGGGAAATTTTTTTAAATCAGTCGCCCTGACAATCAGTGGTTTCGTGTATTCTGTTTTAGGAATGACTACATAAATGAAAGAGCGGTCATCACGATCGACGATATTATATTTTGGCCAGAATTTTTTAATGTTTTTTGCCTCTAAAATAATCGCTTCCAGTAAATTATCGGTTGTTTCGTATTTTAAATCAGCGGCTTGCTCGACCATCTCGCTAATACGGGCATCTATCCGCTTCTGAAAATATTGGCTCAAACGGCTCTTTAGGCTTGTCGCTCGGCCGACATACAAGACACCCCCCTTTTTATCCAACCAAAAATAAACCCCAGGTTTTTTAGGAATGTTTTTTAATTTATCTTTAAGCTTTAAATTCATAAAGATATTTTTGTAAATCGACGCTTTGTTTTTTAATTATAAGCCCCTCTTTTTTCAACATGGAGATTTTTTTGTTTGTGCCTAGGGCGAAGCCGCCAACTGCTCCATCGGATCTGACCACCCGATGACAAGGCACCTGTGGTGCGTAAGGATTTTTATTCAAAGCATTGCCGACTGCCCGAGCCGCCCCAGTCTTGCCAATAGCTTTGGCTAAAGCAGCGTAAGTTGAAACTCGGCCGCGCGGAATAAGAGCGGTAAATCGATAGACCTTTTGGGAAAAGTCGCTAAGCGGCTCCATATTATTTTAAATATTCTTTGAGATATTTTCCGGTTTCGCTAGTTTCTTCACGGACAATATCTTCCGGCTGGCCAGCGGCTACTATCCGGCCGCCCTCTTCACCGCCATCCGGACCGAGATCGATTATATAATCCATCGCCTTCAACATGTGCATATTGTGCTCTATCACCAAAACCGAATTTCCCTTCTCTACTAATTTATTCAAGACGTTGAGCAACATGTCGATATCGTGATAATGCAGGCCGGTCGTCGGTTCGTCCAAAAGATAAAGGGTTCGCTTGCCTAAAGTATGAGTCAATTCTTTGGCGATTTTTATCCGCTGAGCCTCGCCGCCAGATAAGGTTGTCGCGCTTTGGCCGATCTTAAGATATCCTAAGCCGACCGAAGCTAAAACCTTCAATTTATCAGTAATCAGATAATTGCCGTCAAAATAATTAATCGCTTCATCGATAGTCATATCCAAAACTTCGGCGATATTTTTACCCTTGTATTTTACTTGCAAAGTTTCCCGGTTAAAGCGTTTGCCGCGGCAAACTTCGCATTCAACCAAGACTGGCGGCAAGAAATGCATTTCAATTAAATTAGCGCCGGCACCCTCACAAGCCTCGCAACGTCCTCCAGGACGATTAAAAGAGAAACGGCCGATAGAATAACCTCGTTCACGTGATTCTGGCAGGGTGGCGAAAAAATCACGAATCGG
>CAYPAS010000046.1:0-7248 GCA_964408785.1 uncultured Gammaproteobacteria bacterium
GCCCAGGAAGAAATAAAAAATAAAGCCGTTGATCCCAAAAAAGAAATAAGAAAAAGAAAAATATAAAGCTGCCGCATCCTTTTTTTTGCCGCTTCCCTGCCATTTTTAACCGCCCTTACCATGGCCGGAAAAAGGGATGAACAGATAATGACCGGTAAAAAATACCAAGATTCGGAAACTTTAACAGCGGCGGCATATTGGCCGACGGCCGTCTCGCCAAGCATCCGGCCAATCATTATTTGGTCGATCTTCATATATACATAAACAGAAAGGCTAGAAAACATCAGTGGCCAAGAAGCTGAAATAAGCCGACGCGCTAAACTCCTATCGCCAAACCAGGAAAAAACCCGACCGCCTTGGCGGTGATACATGAAAAATAAACCGCCAGCCAGCCAAAAAGAATCTAAAAGGTAAATCAACATCAAATAAACTAAAGGCAAATGAAAACAAATGAAGATTATCTTTAAAGTAACGGTTAGAAAAACAGCAAAAAGCTGGGCATAGACGCTAAAACGGGAGCGGACTTCGGCTTGAAAAAAAACCTGGATAACACTGGAAGCCTGGAATAAAAAAGTTAAGGAAAACAAAAAAGCCATCAACCGCACGCTATTTGATTCCTCTATAAAGAAAACGGCGGCGACAGAAGAAATGGCGGCCAACAGACCTCCCAAAATTTTTAAAATAAAAGAAGTTCCCAACAAGCTATTAACTGATTCAGGGGTTCTTACCAGTTCTCTAGCAATCACGCTATCTAAACCCAAACTGGCCAAAAAAGAAAAAGCACTGACAATCGCGATCGCGTAGCTTACCCGTCCATAATCTTCCGGCCCTAAATATCTAATAACCAGAACACCGGCCAAAAAAGAAGCTAGCAAAGAACTTGCCTGGCCAATAAAAAGCCAGCCGGTGTTATGAAAATAACGCCTTAGACCAGCGTCTTCCCAAAAAGTCTTAATTTTTTTCTCCAAAAAATCACTTAGCATATCTTTATTCCAGTATATTTCTTCTAAAAGATATTCACAAGCCGCCCAAGCCAGACATTACAAAAAGCTATCCAATCTGTTATAATCATAAACATGGAAAAGGGTTTAGAATTACTATCAATAATCATTAATCAATTTGGTTGGCTGGGAAACTGGCTTTTTTTATTAATCGCCTTATTAGAGTGCGTTCCTTTTGTTGGCGGCTTCTTTCCTGGCGGCACCCTGGTTTCCGCCGGCGCCTTCTTGGCCGCCCAAGGAGACTTCAATCCTTATAAAATACTTCTTTTTGCTTTTATCGGCGCCGTCATCGGCGACTACTTAGGTTTTTTCGCGGGGTATTACGGCGGCAAAAGCTTGATTGGAAAAAATGTATCGCGCCTGGAATTATTAAAAAAAGGCGAAGGCCTTTTTCAGCGTTATGGCGCGAGAAGTATCGTTTGGGGGAGATTCTTCGGCGCCACCCGCGCTCTAATCCCCTTCTTAGTTGGCAGTTACGGCATGAAACCCCTGGCCTTCCCCCCCTGGAATATACTAGGCGCTGCCATTTGGGCGATGTTTACCGTTGGTTTCGGTTATTTTTCCGGTAGCCTAATTGTTGCCATCTGGCATCGCTTGTCTCACGGCTTGTCACTGGTCATAATTGCTATTCTAGCGATAAGCGCCGTTATAATATTAATAAGAAGGCACCAGAAAAAAATATCAAAAAACTTTTCCGATCTCAGTCTCAGTTTCAGTCACTGGCTTTTCAAGAGTCGGCTTTTTGACTTTCTTGATGACTACTACCCAGAAATCAAGGAATTATCAAACATTAAAAAAACTCGCGTGATTATCTTCTGGCTTTTTCTTTGGCTGGCTTGCCTATCAATAATCTACCTCAGTTCTCTAGTCTTGGATATTATCTAATAAAAAACCGGAAACTTTTTAGCTTCCGGCTGATAAAAATTAAGATTTAACAAAAGGCCCAGGCAACGGTGAAGCGCTCAAAAGCGCCATCCCCTTCCTGACTAACAAGAAGGCTAACTTAGCCTCGTAGATTTTGGCAATAAAATTTCTTTCGCCCAAATCTTCAATAATTACTAAACCAGGACCGCGACACCCATCAACCAAAAAAACAACAGGGTGTTTTTTTAGATAATCAAGGAAAAATGGTTTATCAAAAAGCTGTAAAACCTGCCCCTGGTTAACCGGAGTAATCGTTTCCGAATCACCATCCTCAAAATCAAAATCGCAAAGATGAAGCAAATGGCTTTGATTCTTGGTCACTATTTTATAGTTTATAAAATCAGGACTAATGAAATATTTAAAGAGTTTGTCAGCGTCTTTTATTAACAGATCGCTTTCTTCTGCCTCAAAAAATATTTTTACATTATTAGTTTTTAAATTTAGAGCCTTTTCCACTTTTCACCTCTTTTAATGTTCTAATGAAAACATATAACCATAAATCGTTAAAAAAATCAACATCATTATTTTCTTGACATATTATTAAAATTTGCTAATATTTAGATTATGCGAAAACAAAGCTTTAACCAAATTCTAAACATTATCAACGTCCTCAAGGGCGGCGATTTTAATATTCCTTTGGTAAGAGCATAAAACAAGAAAAAGAAAGTAAAATATACATGCCGCTCTTACCAATAGGAAGAGCGGTTTTAGTTTTTTAACAAAAGAATAAATGATTAACAAAAAAGGAGAAAGAAAAAATGGAACAATCAAGCGTGGTAATCGAAAGCGATATTTATGTCACCAATAACCAAAGAAAACTTTATTCTATGTCCGTCTTAATATTCTTTACAAGTCTAGAAGAAGAATTAATCAATAATTTTAAAAAAAGAGCGCCGGGAAAAAACGAATATGCCGCCCTAGAAATGATTCATTCTTTAAGCAAAAAATCGGCCAACCGCGCCTTTCATTACGGAAACGTTGCGGATGCTTTTTCTTATCTATGTATATGGAAAAAAGATAGCACTTTTAAAAAAGTGCCGCCGATAAAAACCCCTAGAAAAAAAGGGGGGTTTAGCAAAGAAGAAGCCATAAAAATAAAAAAAGAGTGGATAAGAAAAAAATTAGCGGTATGCCAATTACCACCGCGAGCACTTGTTGCAATAAGCAGATATTGTTAATCAAAAACAACCCCGATAAAATTATCGGGGTTTTATTTTTATTGTCTCGGTCCGTAGCGCTCGTCAAATTCCGACTCATCTCCATAGGCCGCAAAATCTAGGCGGCGATGATTGGGATCTTTAAAAGATTTTGAATTTGTCTGATGTTTAACGCCGCACCAATATTTTTCCGTTCTGCCAGCGATTTCTTTAGCATAGAGAAGAAAGCCATTAGCGTAACCACAATACATGCAACTCAACTTATCAAATAAAGGCAAATAATCTAGCTTAGCGCGATCACTTATCATTATATATCGCGAACGCTCAACTTTCTTTAAATTATATATAGGAAAACAGACAGCTTGATATAGCGACACTAGTAAATCTAACAAAACAAAGGCGAGCAACGGCAGCCAGATAAACGGAAAAGAAAAACAATGGCCAAAAAAACGTTTAGAAGCAAAACGGCGATAATCCATAATTATTAATCGATTTCTGCGCCATCTTCAAGCATTATTGTTCCGGTTGCTGAAGTGGAAGAACAAACCTTTAGGGATTGCTGGTAAGTTTTAGTTATTGCTGAATAACCATTCTTTTCTGTTTCCTTTAAGAGTTTCTGTGAAGACTGAAAATCTTTCAAGCAAGCTTCTAGGTTTTCTGATTGCTTTTCAGTGGAAGAAATGGCGTTCTGCTGACAAGCACTTCTTTTGTTTATCGCCGCTTTTAACGACTCTTGAAAAGAATCAATCTGGGCTAACCAAGCGCCATCCTTAGTTTTTATAGCCGCCTGAACGCAAGTCGCTTCGCCAGCCTGGACTAAACGCAATCTATTTTGCGACATTTTTCTGACGCCCCACAAAGAACTACCTATCTTCTGGATTTTTTCATAAAACTTTATATCCGCCGGCGTTAAAATTTTTTCTAAAGTCGAACTAGCATTTTTAACCAAAGCCTGGCTCGAAGTGCTAGTCATTGATTTAGCCGGATCCTTAGCCTGAAGCTTAATCTGTCTAGTCGTAGTCGCCGCCTGTGTTTGTAAAACGGTAAATAAGACAAAAATAAGAGCACCGATAAAGATGGTAATTTTTTTCATATTGTTTTTTAGTTAATAGCTATTTAAAGCTATTTAAATTATACCATTTTGCCGTTGAAAGGAAAATTATTTCCTATCTTGACGCTTGATCAAAAAACTTAAAAGCGGCGGCGTGGCTAAAGTGCTGACGATAACCATGATAACGATGGCGGAAAAAAATTGATCGGAGATAACGCCGAGAGACCGACCCATCATGGCAAAAATCAAACCGACTTCACCACGCGGAATCATGCCGACGCCGACTATCAATTTGTCCGCCTTCCCGGCGGCTAAACCGGCGACTATCTTCCCGATGAAAGCGGCGACGGTCAAACCCAAGGATAATAAAATTATCGGCAAATTATTCAAAGTGTCTAATTTTACCCCATAACCAGTCATAACAAAGAAAATCGGCACCAAAAAGAAACCGAGCGGCTCAATTAATTCTTCGATATGATGTTTAGCGTGATGATCCAAATGTTCATGGAATGATTTTTTCTGCTTATCGGATAATTCCAGTCCCTCTTCTTGGCGTAATTCCTCAATAACTTTCGCCTCCTGAAATTCTTTAAAGTGAACAGAATCCAAAACCAAACCAGCAGCAAAAGCGCCGACAATCGGCGCTAAACCGATAAGACTGGCTAAGTAAGCAACAAACAAGCCAAAAGACAAAGCCAAAACCAATTTCATACCGCTGCCGCTATTTATCTTGGAAAAAAACTTTCCTAGATAAGGAGCCGCTAATTGTCCGATAATAATCGCGGCCGCCAAAAATCCGACGGCTTTGCCGACTATAGCGGCTACTCCGCCCAAAGAAACGCCGCCAGCCGTCACTAAAGCCGAAACGACCGCTAGGATAACCAAACCCATAACATCATCAATAACTGCCGCCCCTAAGACGATTTGAGCTTCCGGCGTCTGTAATTTTTTTAAATCTTTAAAAACTCGAGCAGTAATACCGACGGAAGTAGCGGTCAAAGTCGCCCCTAAAAATAAATAAGTATTAAAATCCTGACCGGGCATTAATAAAGGACCGGCTAAATAAGTTCCCAAGACAAACGGAACCACAACGCCGATACTGGCGACCATAAAAGCTTTCCAACCAACACTTTTCATTGTACTTATATTAGATTCCAGGCCTATCTGGAAAAGCAGGATAACCACCCCCAATTCCGCCAAGAAAGCAACAGCGCTATCATGGCCAAGCCCCTCAAAAAAATGCCAGCCTAAAAGCGATAAATTGCCAATAATAACCCCGATTAACAATTCTCCTAAAACGGCTGGCTGTCCAAATTTTTCTATTAAGCTAGAAATCTTGGCGGCAATCATTATAAGGACTATCCAAAAAAGACTGGCGGCAAAACCTCCCTCATGGCCGCCTTCGCTAGCCAAAGACACTAACGGAAAAATCGCGAACGCTGAAAATATTAGCACTCGGTGATTTTTTAAAAATTTAATCATTTTTTCCATATTTTTTAATTACCAACCAGCCCGTAAACACAAATCTATTCGCGTCCAGGGCGGGCGTTAGAATTTCACGTCTGACACGACAGGTGACAGCGCTTAAATTAAAAGGTCCTCAAAAGGGGGCCACAAACTAATTATAACCAAAAAGAACTAAAACCGTCTAGAAGCAAAATCTAGCTTTAAAAACCTAAAAATATTATAATAAAAAGACTAAAAATAAAAACTATATGGATAAAATAATAATTTTCTATGCCCATCCCGACAAAGAAGGGCTTCATGGATATATTTTAGAAGAGCTTAAAAATAATCTGAAAGAGAAAAAACAGGAATACGAGATAATCGATCTCTACGAAAAGAAATACGATCCAATTCTTAAATACGAAGAACTGTATAGCCGCGGTCGGCGCCAGATAGACAAAACGACGGAGTATTATCAAAATCTAATAAAAAATAACCGCCTATTCGTTTTCATTTACCCTACTTGGTGGCAAAATATGCCAGCCGTACTTAAAGGATTTTTTGACCGGGTTTTTACCGGCGGCTTCGGCTTTACTTACCAGCACGGCCTGCCCGTACCGATGCTAAAAGGAAAAAAGGCCGCGGTCTTTAGCGGTAGTGGCGGTCCGCGCCTTTACGGCTATCTAATCGGCAACCCTTCCACCAAAGCCGTTGCCAAACATCTTCTAGCTTTCTGCGGTTTTAAAACAAAACGCTTCCATATATGGCGCGCCAACCGACTTGATGACAAGAAAAAAGAAGCTTTGAAAAAAATAGCAGGAAAAATAAGCACCTATCTTCAATGAGTATAAAAAATATCAAAGGGCTTGATTTAAGCACCTTAAAAATCATCGCCTTCGTCTTAATGATAATTGACCATTTCCATGAATTTTTTTCTTTTAGCGATTTGACTCCTCAGTGGTTTAATTATCTAGGACGCCTTTCTTATCCGATTTTTATTTTTGCTTTGTCGGAAGGATTGGTGCACACAAGCAATCGCCGCCGCTATGTCGGACGCTTATATTTATCGGGGGTAATAATGGAAATAGGAAATCTTTTAATAAATTCCCTGTTTCAAAGGCCCGACGGTTTACACGTCTATAACAATATTTTCTATTCTCTATTCCTAACCGCCTTTATCATCTGTCAGATAGAAGGCTTGCGGCAAGAAAAAACCAAGCGAGAAACTATCTTATTAAGAGCCGCCGCTCTAACTCTGCCAATTTTCCTAATAGTCTTTCCGCCAATACCATTTTTGCCGAACATTTTATCGGTTGAAGGCGGACCGTTTTTCATTGTCGTCGGTCTAGCCATCTTTTATTTCCGCAGTACGCCGATAAAAAGAGCGGCGGCCTATATAAGCTCTTCCCTATTTTCTCTTGCTTATAAAACCCTCGGCCTTTTCAGTTGCCAATGGATGATGATTGGCGCCGCGCCGTTAATGCTGCTTTATAACGGTAAAAGAGGGGTTAACTTAAAATATTTCTTTTATATCGGTTATCCCCTGCATATCTATCTGCTTTATATCGCCTCTTGTTATTTAATCAAATAAAAAAAATACCGCTGAAAAATCCAGCGGTTTTTTTAAATTGGAGAAAACATTATATAGCTGCCAACCTTTTCTTTTACA
>CAYPAS010000047.1:0-7236 GCA_964408785.1 uncultured Gammaproteobacteria bacterium
CCATAGTTTCAATGGTATCACGCCAATTGAATTCCCCCGTGCCTAGAACTACTCTGATTATTTGAGCCCGCAAAGCAATCATCATGACAGTCGCGGGAATGACAAAAAATAATATCTGTTTAAACGCCTGGGTAAAACTGTTAACTAAACGATCTTTATCAAAAGCCAGGGACGACAAAGTTGGGAAGGCGGCGATAGCGAAAGAGATGCCAAAAACGCCGACAGGAAAAGATTGTAAATTATTAGCAAAATTAAAAATCGCTAAAGAACCGGCAGATAAACCAGAAGCAATGACTGTTGTCGCTACTAAATTTATTTGGGAAATCGCTAAACTGAGCGTTCTAGGCACCATCATGCGACCGATTTTCCTGGTTTGAGAATCACGACGTTTGAAAAACAAACTATAATGATATCCTAATTTCTTAGCCGCTAAATATTGGATACCTAAATGACATAAAGCGCCTAAAACTACACCCCAGGACAAACCAATGAGACCAAAACGGCCGACCAAGAAAACCGCCCCGAAAATAATTCCTAAATTATACATGACTGGGGCTAAAGAATAAGCAAGGAAACGTTTGAATGACTGCAAGATGCCGCCAAAAATACTAGAAGCTCCTAATAATATCGGGGATAAGAACATTATCCTGGTCATGGTTGCCGTTAGCTCCCTTTGCGCTTGGCTGAAACCTGGCGTCATCACCTGCACTAATTCACGAGAAAACAACGAACCTAAAAGCGCTAGCAAAGAAGTAGCGATTAATAAATGATTGAGAACATTATTAGCAAGATTCCAAGCTTCATGATTCTCTGAACTCTCCGAGTCAGAAGTCTTTTCTTTGATAAGTGAAGTAAAAATTGGAATAAAACCAGCCGACAGAGCGCCCAGGACTAAAAGATTAAAAACTAAATCCGGAACGCGAAAAGCCGCGTAATACATATCCAATTCTGCGCCAGCGCCAAAGCGTCCGGCTAGGATGCGATCACGCACTACGCCGAGCAGACGGGAAAGCAAAGAAAAGAAAGCGACCAAGGCGGCGGCCACGGCAACATTATTGATAGGTTGTTTCCAGATTTTTTTTAACATATTACTTTTTTAAACGGCGCCTAGCCATTGAAAGATTCTCTAAATTTTTTAAGGCATTTTCATAGCCGGGATTAATCAACAATTCCAAACGAAATTCTTTTTCTGCCTGATCTAGCAAGCCAGCGTCTAAATAAATAACGCCGATATTATTATGAACCATCGCTTCGCTCTGATTAATAGCTAAAGCGGCTTGATAACGTTCCAGGGCCGCTTGCGGCTGGCCGGAAAAATAAAGCATGGCCCCCAGATTTTTCTGAGCCAAAACCGAATGAGGTGAATTTTTAGCGGCGGCCCGCCAAAAAGTTAAAGAATCTTGATAATCACGACTACGCCAAAGACTGGAAACAGATAAGACTAAAACCAAAATAAACAAAGCGCCAGCCACCCGACGGCGATAAAGATCTAAATCCTGAACCAATGACAAAGCAGACAAACTAATAAGCAGACCGATAAACGGCAAATACAAACGGTGTTCAATAAAATCCGCTTGGCCTTGCAGACGAATTAAAGAAGGTGCTAGAAAAACAAAAAACCAAAACAAGCCGAAAATAAACAGACGATAAGGACGCTTAGCTGGCCAGAAAAAAGCAATCAATAAAAGGACGATAGAAAGTAGGCCGTAAATTATCGTTGAATCTGGCATAACCGGCAGGACGGACAAGGAAAAGGGCAAGAAAAATTTCCCGAAACCAAAGATAACAGCCGGCCAATTAGAAGTTAAACTCATGAGTTCTTGACCGGTATGCCCCGAATAAGCCATCAAGGCGTAATTGCGAATAAGCATCCAGATAAAAGATAGTGACACGGAAGAAGCTAAGAAAGCCAGCCAATCCTCTGCCTGCCAAGATTTCCTATCAACGAGTAAAAAATAAAGAGTCCAAATAAAGGGAATAACAATCGCCGTTTCTTTAGTAAAAAGGGCTAAAGAAAAAAAGGCCAAATAGGCGAGCAAAAAAGAAAGGCGGTGATTCTTGGCGTAATGAAGTAAAAAGATTGAAGCGGTCAAAGAAAAAGCGGCCAACATTGAATCATTACGGCCGGGAATCCAGGAAACCGCCGGCACTAAGGCCGGGTGAACGGCAAAAATGGCGACTAACCAGAAAGATAAAGTTTTTCTCAAACCCAGGCTTCTTAGAAAAAAGAAAAGCAGGGCAACGCTAAAAAAATGCCAAAGTATATTACTCAAATGAAAAATAACCGGTAATGTTCCCGCCACCTGATAATCTAACAACAAAGAAAGATTAAGCAAGGGGCGATAATAAGATTTATCATTAGAAAAAAAGACATCGTCAACGAAAAAGTGTCCGACGTTATGCCAATCGCCAATCATTTCCTGATTATTGATTATCAAAGTATTATCATCAAGATAAGTATAATCAAAAAACAAAGAAGCGCCGTAAACAGAAAACACCAAGAGGAAAAGGATTAAATACGGGCGCCAAGAAGACAGCCAGGAAGCGGCCCGGAATCGATCCCAAAGATTGCGCCAGATTTCTTTCATATTTTTCTTCTAAAAAAATAAGTCAAAGCAATACCCAGAGTGCCTAAACCGTATTTTAAACTGCGCCAAAAATTTATGGAAGAAGCTTCCGGAAAATAACGAACTGGCGCCGGAATATCGCCGATGCGATAAGCGCGGGAAACAGCCTGGAATAGCACCTGGGTGTCAAAAATAAAATCATCAGAATTGTCTTGCCAGGCGATATTTTCTAAGACACGGCGATGATAAGCGCGCATGCCCGTGTGCCACTCGGAAAGATTGTAGCCGCTCAAAACATTTTCAAAAAAAGTTAAGAAACGGTTAGAATAATATTTATAAACCGGCATGCCGCCCGCCAAAGCCTCTCGCCGACTCCTTATCCTCGAAGCCAATACTAAATCAAAATGGTCGTCAGCGATAAACTCTACTAGATATTTTATCAAGCGCGGATCATACTGATAATCCGGGTGCAGCATAACGATTATATCGGCGCCTTTTTCCAAAGCGGCTTGATAACAAGTTTTTTGATTAGCCCCATAACCACGGTTAGTCTCGTGTTTAATGACCATTAATCCCAAACGGCTGGCCAGTTCCGCGGTATTGTCGCCGCTACCATCATCAACCAAAATTTTTTCATCGACCATTTCTGGTATTTCGGCTACAGTCCTCTCTAAAGTTGCGGCGGCATTATAAGCCGGCATGACAACGATTATTTTTTGTCCCTTATACATATTTTATCAGTCCAGATTAGTAAGAAAATAAAATCTAACAGCCAAAGCAATAATAAATAATTAAGATTAAAATAGGCCAAGATTATATCAGGCCAGAAATACTCCATAAAACCGGCTAAAAACAAAGCCAGAGTTAAAAAGTAAAAGATTTCCAAACTCAAATCAGCGATAAAATCTTTTGCCATAAACTTTTTCCTTCTAATTCTATCTTAATGCTTCTAATATCCAAATATCGCTCGTCTCCCTGTTTGCCATCTAAGCCAGGAATTGAAATAAGAAAATCATATTTGCCGTTATCCCTAACTAAGCCTTTAAGGTCAAAAGAGGCACTAGCCCGTAAAAGGCCATTCTTTTCTTCCGGCCGCTGATAAGAGGCTAAAATATAATTTATCTGACTGTAAGAAGGATTAAAATAACGATCGACTTTAGCCAGCCCCGGATTAATAATGGAAGCCGGCGACCAAGAAAATACTCCATCACCCTCCAAATCTATACCGCCTGCCGGCAAAACGATTTTCTTGAATCGCGATTGATTTTCAGAAAAAATAAATTGAGTATAAACCTGATCAAAGGCGTTTTCCTGCCCAGCAAAATAAACCGGACCAAGGCTTTCGGCGTTCACCGTCTTCAAATGAAGATTATCAATATCGGTAAATAAAGGCGGCGGCGTTGATAATCCTGATAAAGACAGCTTATTGATGAAAGAAATTTTGTCGGAAGGGCTATTTATTTGAGAAATCTCCACTTGATTATCGCTGATTATTTCCAAGCGATAAAGACCCGCTGGTAAATTTTTGCCGCTCAAAGAAAGATTGCTCCCCCCAGAAACAACGCTAACGCTTTTCCTGGCTTTAAGCTCCCGGCCAGAATAAAGAGAAACTGTCGCTTCTTTGGCATCCGCGGCAGCATCAAGCAAAGTAAAAGAAAAGTCAAAACGCCAATTAGGATTATCCAGGTAAACATAAAGCTGATGACTGCCGCGTAAAGGCGTAATCCAAGAATAGGGCTGAGTAGTGGAATTAAAAGAATAAAAAGGCCGATCTGGCAAGCTGTAATTATAAAGAGCCAAACAATCGCTTAGGCCGCCCGGACAATCACGCAAACCAGAAGAGGCCAAATCTTTTTCAAAATCAGAAGCGGAACTGTAATAATGCCGCCTTTGCCAAATAGTAAAACCTGCCGCTTCGACAGAACTCCAAGAAGAAGCAAGACGGTCAATTATTTTATTCTGCAAAGGTTTGATGTCTATAGCACCAGAAGAGCTATTCTTTACTAGGCCGATTTCAATAAGCGGTGAAGAATCTGGCAAATGGTCATAATACTCCACTGTCACTTGCGCTTTATCGAAATTCCTAGGAGAAGACAAAGAAAAATAAAGAGGATCGCCGACTAGGCGCAAATATTCTTTATCGCTTTCACCGGCTAAACGGACGGCGGGACGGAAAGCCGTAATAGAATATTTACCAGAATGCCAACCTGACGGCCAATGGCGTTCATAACTAATTTTACCGAACGGAACAAGTCTTTGATAAAAAAAGAAAAAAACAAATAATATTAGCAAAAAAACTCCCAAAATTCGAAATCGGAAACGCCAATCAGCCAAATATGCTTTTTTCAAAAAATCAAAGATTTTCATATCTATATTTTAATCTATTTATAGCAATAAAAAAAGCCCAGCCGCTTCAACGGCCGAGCTTTTTTAGATTATCTGAAAAGGATTATTTGCTATAATCTACCCGCTTTTTCTTTCCCTTATAACCGGTACCAGCCGGAATCAAACAACCGATAATAACGTTTTCCTTAAGACCTTCAAGATAATCTATCTTACCGCTAACTGCGGCGTCGATAAGAACACGAGAAGTTTCTTGGAAAGAAGCGGCGGATAAGAAACTATCGGTGGTTAAAGAAGCTTTGGTAATACCCAAAAGCAATCTTTCCGCTTCAGCTTTTTTACCAGCCTCTTTATTTGCTTGTTCGAAAACTTCTTCTTCTACGGTTTCTCCCGGTAAAAGATTGGTTTCACCGGAATCAGTAATCAAGTAGCGAGAGAACATCTGTCTGGCGATAATTTCGACGTGCTTGTCATTCAACGGCTGTCCTTGCGAGGAATAAACGTATTGAATTTCCTTGATGATATATTTCTGGGTTTCTAGACGGCCTTTAAGACGGTAAAGCTCACGCAAATCTAAACTGCCCTCCGTTAATTGCGTACCTTTTTCCACCTTATCACCGTCTTTAACCATTAACATAGTGCCTTTGATTATCGGATATTCTTTAAGCTTTTCGACGCTCTTAGAAACAGCTACATATTTATCAGAAAGCACGATTGTTCCCGCCGATTTAGCGTGAACGACCTCAGCGCCGACTTTGAATAATTCACCATTCTTTTCTATTTTATCACCCTCCTTAACCAAAACCTTTACTTCCAGTTTCTTAACATCCTTAGCCGTTAAACCGCCAGCTAATTTCAGTTCGTTTATCTTTTCGGAAAAATAATATTTATCCTGTTCGCTTCCCTGATAATAAACGCGTAAAATCTTGCTCTGGGTGTTATCAACCATGATTTCCTTACCATCTTTATCTTTGATAACCTTCTGAGCGAATTCAACCTTGATGCGGCCATCGACATCGGCAATTAAAGCTTTCTTTTTCGGGCTACGAGCTTCGAAGATTTCTTCGACGCGCGGTAAACCCTGGGTAATATCATCCTGACCAGCGACACCTCCAGAATGGAAGGTTCTCATGGTTAACTGAGTTCCCGGTTCACCGATTGACTGAGCGGCGATAACACCAACGGTCGAACCCATCTTAACCGGCTTATTATAAGCCAAATCCCAACCATAGCACTTAGCACAAACACCTTTATGTAATTTACAGCTAAGAACGGAACGGATGCTTATCTTTTCAATATCATAACCTTTCAGGGTTTTAATATTCTCTTCATCCATCAATTCACCTGCTTTGAAAACTAATTTACCCTTAGAATCATGGACATCTTTAGCCAAATAACGGCCAATGAGACGGCGGAAAAAATCTTCACCCCCAGCTTCAACTTCTTTGCGGATTAATTCCAAACCTTCTTCGTCACCGCAATCATCCTCAGAAATTATAACGTCCTGAGAAACATCGACTAAACGGCGGGTCAAATAACCAGCGTTAGCCGTTCTTAAAGCTGTATCGGAAAGACCCTTGCGGACACCATGGGTTGAAATGAAATATTCCAAAACGCCGAAACCTTCTTTGAAGTTTCCCTTTACCGGCAATTCGAAAATCGCGCCGGAAGGAGAGGTGACCAAGCCTTTCATACCCAAAATTTGAACCGGCTGAGCCCAAGAACCGCGAGCACCAGAATCAATCATTGAGAACACCGGTAAATTTCCGGTCAATCCTTTCTTACAAATATCAGCAATCTTATCTTTAGTATTAGTCCACTCTTCGATAACCTTGGCATAGCGTTCGCTTTCGGTTAATAAACCGTCTTCGTACTGTTCCTGAATAATATCAACCTGCTTGTTAGCCTTTTCAATCAGCTGATCTTTTTCTGGTAGAGATGGTAAATCACCGAAACCCCAAGAAAGGCCGGATTTGGTAATGAAGGAGAAACTGCGGTTCTTCAAGCCATCAATAAATCTAACGGTTTCTTCTTCGCCGTAAATACGCAAACATTCACGGATTAAATCTTTCAATTTGCCCTTACTGACGACATCGTTAATATAACGAAGTTTTTCCGGTAACAAAGAATTGAAAATCAAGCGGCCGGCGGTCGTCTTAAGCATTTCGCCTTCGTGTTTGACGACTAGAGCTTCATGTAAATCAATAAAACCGCTTTCGTAGGCGAGCAAAGCTTCATCCTGGTCATAGAAATGACGCATTTCTTCTTTCTTCTTATCGGCGTAGCTCTTTTCCACCAAAGTCATATAATAAGTACCCCAGACGAT
>CAYPAS010000048.1:0-7175 GCA_964408785.1 uncultured Gammaproteobacteria bacterium
TTCATCCTGACCGTGGCGTATATAAGGCGGTAAAGGTAAATGCCCAAGATCTTCAACAATTTGTAAAAATTTGTCATCTGCCAAAGCAAAATCAACAAGACAGGCGCCGCCATCGAGTTTCTTTACTACTTTAGCGTTTATCGCTACATTCCCTTTCTTATCTAAAACTTCAATAAAACCGCCTTCTTTCACTCGGCCACCGACCAGACATTCCCAAAGATTATCGCTTTTTTTATTAAGCAGGATTTCCGCCTGGCCGCCGCTCGCCGCCTTGCGACCCAAAAGACGCGCCGGCAGAACCCGGGAGTCATTAAGAACCAAGAGATCGCCGGGCCGCAAATATTTTAACAGATTATAAAAATGATCATGACTTAACTGTCCGCTTTTCTTGTCCAAAACCAACAAACGACAGCCGTCCCTTTGCGGTGACGGCTTTTGAGCGATTAATTCTGGTGGTAATTGATAATCATAATCAGAAAGGTTTTCGTACATATTATTTGTCACTTAGCCCTAAGTGGCGGTAAGCGGCGCTAGTCGCTAAACGGCCACGCGGTGTCCGATCAAGAAAACCCAACTGCATCAAATACGGCTCATAAATATTTTCAATAGTATCCAATTCTTCGCCAGTGGTTGCCGCTAAAGTATTTAAACCGACCGGGCCGCCAGAAAACTTTTCGATTATCGTCATCAAGATGCGCCGGTCAACGGCGTCTAAACCTAATTCATCTATTTCCAACATCTTAAAAGCTTCTAAACTTTCCGACAAACTTATTCGGCCGTCGCTCTTAACTTCGCTATAATCTCTAACCCGCTTCAATAAACGATTGGCGATGCGGGGTGTGCGGCGGCTGCGGCTGGCAATATTATCGGCCGCTTCCTTATCAACCGCCACTTCTAATATATTAGCGCTGCGCTTGATAATATTAGCCAACTCTGAATCCTGGTAATAATCTAAATGGAACATTAAACCGAATCGATCACGAAGCGGCGCGGACAGTAAACTCGCCAAAGTTGTCGCGCCTATGATGGTAAAACGTGGCAAATCCAAACGCAAGGTCCTAGCAGTCGGTCCTTTGCCCATAATAATATCCAAGGCATAATCTTCCATGGCGGGGTAAAGAATTTCCTCAACCGCCTTAGGCAACCTGTGAATTTCATCGATAAACAAAACGTCGCCAGCCTCCATATTAGAAAGGATGGCGGCTAAGTCGCCGCTTTTCTCAATGGCCGGCCCAGATGTAACTCGCAAATTAGAACCCATTTCATTAGCAATGACATGCGCCAAAGTCGTCTTGCCTAAACCAGGAGCTCCATAAAAAAGAAGATGTTCCAAAGGCTCTTGGCGTTTCTTCGCCGCTTCAATAGCAATTTTTAAACTATCCTTGATTTTATCTTGGCCGATATAATCGCCAAAAGTCTTAGGCCGCAAAGAAAGGTCTAGCTTATCTTCTTCATTTTTTTCCGCCGGACTTATCAAGCGGTCGTTTTCTTCAATGTTCATAATTGTCTAAATTCGCAAATTGAACGAAAATCACAATAACGGCACATCGGTGAAGGCGTTGCCGTGAATTCACGTTTTTTAATAGCGGCGATTTCTTCACTAATCTGCTTTCTTAGTTTAGTAATTTCGTCTGGTGTCGGCAAAAAAGATATTTTACTACCATCTTCTAGATAATAATAACTCAAACGTTCTATCTTTTCTCCCAAATATTCTTCCAAAAAAAGATAATATAAGATTAACTGCCTCTTGTCCTGGAAATCTAATTTTTCTTTCGGGCTGCCAGTCTTATAATCGATAACCTCCAAAGCGCCGCTCGGCAATCTATCAACACGATCAATGGTTCCTTTAATAATGTCGCTTCCGATACGGAAAGAAAACTTTTTTTCCAAAAAAACTATTCCCGTCGGTGGATGTTCAAGATAGGAAGAAAAGAAAAGCTTTAAAGATTTTTTACCCTTTTCCCGATATTCTTCCCTGTCTTTCTTGGTACTGAATCCATCGGGCTGCCAAAACTCTTCATATATTTCTCCCAATCTTTTTTCATTCAAAAGATTAACCGGTGTCGTCTTGCCGGCCTCTTCGGGAAACAAACTTCCCTGCAAATCTCGCCTTTCTTCCAAAAATGGCAGCAAAAAATTATACAAAACATTATGCATCACTCGACCAAAAATCAAACTAGCTTTATCGCCATCGGCAGGAATTTTTAAAATGAAAGCGTATTTGTATTGTAGGGGGCAAGTAGAAAAAGCTGCCAGCTGGGAAAAAGAAAATTTATCAGGCAAAGGATACGATTCTTTATCCAAGGGCTTTTTGACTTCCGCCTGACGGCTGTTGGCGAAATGAAAATCACGGAGAAATTGATTTTTCTGACTCAGACTCACGGAATCAGCATTAGCTTCGTCGACTAATCCAGTTTCTTCTATGAAGCGCGAAGGTTTTTTCTCTCTAGCGCCACCGTAATCCTTGGCAGCTAGAACAAAAAGTTCTTCCTTGGCTCTGGTTACAGCGACATAAAATAAACGCCTTTCTTCCTCAAGGTGCGCGTCTTTATTTGGTAGAGACTTTTCTTTGATTAATTCATCCGGCAAAGAAATTTTTTCGCCCCTAGCGATAGTCGGGAATCTTTTATCAACCAAGCCGGGCAAAAAAACATATTGGAATTCCAAACCCTTGGCGCCATGAACTGTCATTATCTTAACCACATCGTTATCAGCAAAATCTAATTTCAAAGAACCGGATTCACCCGCCTCCAACTCTAAATTCATCGCTTCCAAAAAATCCTTTAAGCGGATATCTTGTCCGCTATCTTCAAAACGCTTAATTTTCTGATAGAACTGATTGAGATAAGAAAATTGTTCCAAATCACGATCTTCATCTAATTCTGACAAAAGGCCGGAATCATAAACGAAGCGTAAATATAATTGGCTGGGGCTAGCCTTGGCCGCTAATGCCGAATGTTCGGTAATAAGGTTCAATAGACGGGTAATGTTTTTCCGGCTTTCTTCACCCACCTCTTTTATTAAATTAATGTTCTTCAAAGCTTCAAAAAGCGACCAGACCTTACGCGCCGCCATCTTATTTATTTCAATAAGATCGGCATGGGAAACCCTGAAAGCATCCATATTCAATACGCGGAACAGAGCTGTTGATTCATGATAATTATCGAGCAGATGGAAATAAGCCAAGATATCTAAAATAAGCGGTTTATAATAAAGACCGCGCCAAGACATAAACTGGCAGGGTATGTCTTGGGCCGATAAGCCTTTAACAAAAGCTTCGGCGGCATCGTTAGCTCTCACTAAAATAGCGAAATCTGCCCAAGACAACTGGTTATTAGAAGCTTTTAAGTCTTTTATCTTGGCGGCGACGAAAGCAACCTCCTCTTCTTGATCAGCTAAATTCAAATAATGGACCGATTGCGCTGGAGAATCGCCTTCTTTTTTTGAAAGCAGTCTTTTTTCGATATGTAATTTTTCCTCTAGGCGATTGGGATTATTATACTGGATAAAATTATAAGCCCTATCAAGTATTTCTTGCCGCGAGCGATAATTATCACACAAGATTATCTCTTTAGCTTCTGGATAATCGTCCTTGAATTGCATTATATTAGAAAGCGAAGCGCCACGGAATTTATAGATAGCCTGATCATCATCGCCGACAACGACGAGATTGTTCTTAGGAGCCGCCAAAAGCTTGACCATCTCATACTGGGCATAATTAGTATCTTGGAATTCATCGACCATTATATAATGGAAGCGATCCCGGTAATGCTTTAAAATGTTAGGACGCTCCTTGAAAAGACGGATTACCTGGATAATCAAATCTCCGAAATCCAAAGAATTATTCTCTGACAATAATTGATTATAAACATGATAGGCGCCGGCTAATTCTTGCAGACGACGGCATTCTTGCGCTTCAGGATTATCCAAGGGCCAAGAGACGCCGCCTAATTCTCTATCTAAATCCGCTCTTTTCTCTTCGGCCAAGGCTAAATATTCCGCAGAAGAAATATTTTCATCTTTTAAACGAGAAAAATGAGTAATAAGTTCGGAAATAAACTTAGTGGGGTTACCCAAAGGCCGATAATAATCCAAATTGAAACGGTCAAGATTTTTACGGATAAGCATCCATTGCTCTGTTTGGCTTAAAAGCTTGAAGCCGGGATTAAGCCCAATATCTAAAGCTGATTCACGAAGCAAGCGTTCACCGAATCCGTGAAAAGTGCTTATCCAAGACTCCGTATAGCCATAAGACATTATTTGATCTGCCCTGTCTTCCATTTCGCCAGCCGCTTTTTCGGTGAAAGTCAAAAGCAATAAATTAGCGGGATCAACTTTCTTTTCATTTATTAAATAAGCCAATCTATTTACCAAAACCGTCGTCTTACCGGTGCCGGCACCAGCGACTATCAAAAGCGGACCATTACCATGGACAACCGCTTCTTCCTGCTTCTTATTAAGTTTTTTCAAAATCTCTAACATCTATTTTAGTTTTAATAAGCCGCGCAAGTCTTTATTGCTAAGCGGTCCGATAGCCGCCAAGTTAAGATTTTTCTCTTGAAATATTTCTAAAGCCGTCGCTCGCAAATCTTTAGCGCTAATTTTTTCCAAACGATTCAAATAATCTTCCGGACTCAAAATTTGCTGGCGGCTAACTAACTGCCTGGCGTACCAATTAGCGATATTATCACTGCTTTCCATCTGCATGAGCATCCGGCCTTTTATTAAATCCTTGGCGCGGCGCAATTCTTCTTCCGAAACTAATTCCTCAGTCAGGCGCTTATATTCCGATAGGATTATTTTAGAGGCGGCGGCGGCCTTATCAGCCGGAATACCAGCCTGAGTAGTCAAATAACCAGAATCGGAATAAACTTCGCTCATCGTTCTGACGTAATAAGCCAAACCGTTACGCTCACGGAGATTGATGAATAAGCGAGAACTCATTGATCCGCCTAAAATAACCGATAGAAGTTTGGCCTGAAATTCCTGCTTATGACCGATAGGAAAAGAACGCACCCCCAAAGACATGGTTAACTGATCAGTTTTTTTAAAGGAAGCCAGGATGGCGGAGCTTTTTTGTTTTTCCTTAACTGCCGTTTTGTCACGCCAAGAATTACGACCGATACGAGAAAAAATATCCACCGCTAATTTTCTATCCTTTTCTTTTATCTGGCCAGCCAAAACAATTTTCAAACTAGCGGCGCCGTATTGTGAATTGTAATAAGAAACAAAATCTCTCTTATGGAAACCACGGATATTGTCTTTAGTGCCGATAGTTTCCCAGCCGGCCGGCGTATCGCCATAAAGGCAAGATTCAAAAACATCTTCTATATGCATGAGAGGGTTATCTTCATACATATTAAGCTCTTCAATAATAACTCCTTTTTCTCTTTCGATTTCTTCTTCTAAAAACAAAGAGTTTGTTAACATATCACTGACGATATCCAAAGCTTTAGCCACCTGCTCAGAACCGGCCTTTACCCAATAACCAGTATACTCCTTGGAAGTAAAGGCATTATATTCTCCGCCTAAAGAATCTAGCTCGCTGGACAAAGCCAGGGTGTCTGGCCTTTTTTTCGTTCCCTTAAAAAACATGTGCTCCAAAAAATGAGAAATACCGTTATTTTTGCGATTCTCATATTTAGATCCGGTTTTTACCATAACCAAAACCGTGGCCGTCTTAGCACCGCTTATTGGCACGGTTATCAGTGGTATTTTATTTGACAATATTTCTTTTTTATATTTATTCATAAAATTATTTTATTTTCTTAGTTTAAATTTATCACATCTATGATATAATTCAAAGGTAAAGTTTATTTATATGCCTTATAAAATAAAAGATCACAGCTTAGTCATTAATAACAGCCGGCAATATCAGATACCGCGAGTAAAAGACTTGCCACAAGAAGACAAGCCTCGGGAAAAAATCTTTTCAAGCGGCGTTTCTTCTCTAAGTTCAGCCGAACTTTTGGCCGTCGTTTTAGGAACCGGCACGAAAAAAGAGGAGGTTTTTGCCATGTCCAGCCGCCTATTACGAGAATATGGTGAAAAAGGCATCGCTTACCAGAAAGACCCAAAAATAATTGAAAGAGATTTAAAAATACCATCAGCTAAAGCTTGCCAAATAGTCGCCTGCTTCGAATTGGGGCGGCGTTTCTATCAGAAAAAACCTGGCGCCTCAATCGCCATCAGAACGGCGGCAGAAGCCTTTGCCTATCTCAAAGACATGGACAAGCTTAATAAAGAGCAATTCCGCGGCCTCTATCTCAACACTCATTACCAGATAATCCATGACGAAGTAATTTCCATCGGTACGCTTGAATCGTCAATAGTCCACCCGCGAGAAGTTTTCCGCCCCGCCCTAGAATATTCCGCGGCGGCCGTCATTATTGCCCACAACCATCCTTCAGGAATAAGAAAAGCCAGTCGAGCCGACGTGGAAGTAACTAATAAATTAGTAGAAGCTGGAAAAATATTAGGCATCGAAGTCCTTGACCACTTAATTATCGGCGGCGGCAAATACCTCAGCATCATCTGAACGTTTTAATGATTATGCCTGAAAAATATTACATCAAGCCGAGCGTCCTAATAATCGAAGATGAAAAAAGCGTCAAATACCATGTCTCCCAAGACGATTATTTCGGCACTGTCGCCACTATCCTAGAATTATTAAAGTCATCAATAAGCAAAGACAGTCCGGAAAACCGGACTGTCTTATTGGAAACGATAAGCAACCTAAAAAATGATTTGGCTTATCTGCAAAACAATTATCAAATAAAACCAAAAACCAAAAATAAGAAAATCAAACCAAACGGCAGACTGAAAAGCCAGTGATCAAAAAGCATTAAAATAAACAAGGCGAACCACATCGGCCAAAAGAGCGCTGTACGGCGGTCTTTTTTTAATAGAAAAAGAAAAGCCAAAAAAGATAATAAGGCCCCGATTCCCGCTTCGCATAAAATTAACATAAAGACGTTATGGACCGGCTGATAATCCCAATAAGGCCTAACCCCTTCATCAGAAAAAGCTAAACGAGAAACATAATTACCAACGCCTGTTCCGTGCCAATAATTATTGGCCAACAAAGAACTTGCCTGGTCAAAATATAGACGACGTTCATCGAGGGATTTTACTTATAAACGATTAACTCCCAGGTTGCTACGCACAAAAATTAT
>CAYPAS010000049.1:0-7121 GCA_964408785.1 uncultured Gammaproteobacteria bacterium
AAAGGCATACAAAAAGGCCTTCCGGACGCTCGCCTAAATGGTTCCTGGCAAAAACGTATACCAGCTAACCTAAACGTGATGTTCAGGCACGTTGAAGGAGAAGCTATCTTGATAGATTTATCATATAAAGGCATACAGGTTTCTACGGGTTCGGCCTGTTCGGCTTCTAATCTAAAGGCGTCGCCAGTATTAAAAGCTATTGGACTTAACAAGAATTTTCTCAATAGTAATATCCGCTTTTCTCTGGGGCGTTTCAATACTGAAAAAGAAATAGACAAGGCGATAAGCGCCTTAAAAACGACGGTTGCCCGTTTGCGGCAATTTAGTCCGATAAAAAATTAACGATAAATATATGGCTCTTAATTATACAAAGAAAACTATTAATAATTTTTTAAAGCCGAAGAACGTCGGCTCGATAGCTAATCCTGATGGCTACGCTCAGATTGGCAATATGGTTTGCGGTGATCAGTTGGATTTTTTCTTGAAAGTTGAAAAGGGAAGGATTAAGGATGTTCGCTTCCTTTCTTTTGGTTGCGCTTCTAATATCGCTACCGCCTCGGTCTTGACCGAAAAAGTTAAAGGTATGACCGTGGCTGAGGCCAGAAATTATAATTGGAAATCAATAGTTGAGGAATTGGGCGGTTTGCCGCAACAAAAGGTCCATTGTTCGATAATGGCCGTTGAGGGTTTGCAGAAAGCTATTGCTGATTACGAAAAGCGTAATCCGCTATCACCAGCCAAGAAAGTGACGGCAAAAGCTCCTGTTAAAAAACTTAGCAAGCCGAAGAAAAAATAATTAGAGAAACAAAAAAAGACGTCCTTGCGGACGTCCTTTTTTTATATTTCAGAGGATTAATTCCTTCTTTCGAGCGGACGAGCTTCGTTAACAACGACGCGGCGGCCATCGAGTTCCTGGTTGTTGTACATAGCAATCGCTTTTTCAGCAGCATCGTCGTCTTCCATTTCGACAAAGCCGAAGCCCTTCGAACGGTTAGTTAAACGATCCATGATAACAACAGCGGAAAGAACTTTTCCAGCCTTAGCGAAAGCTTCGGCTAAAGTTTCTTCGGTCGTCTTGAAATTCAAGCCACCGACAAATAATTTCTTCATCTTTTTTTCTTTTGCTTTTTATAAAACGTAAGACGACCTTTCTCTTTGAAAATAGAGCGGAAAGCTCCGCCCTATCTTCCAATGCTTACCTATTAAGCATTATACTATTTATCCAAAAGTAAGTCAAGTGTTATAAGGAAACCTTGATTCCAGGACCCATGGTCGAGGAAAGGCTAATATTCTTTATAAAACTACCCTTAGAAGAGGACGGTTTAGCTTTTTTAACGGTTTCAACGAGGACCTGGAAGTTTTCTAATAATTTATCTTCGCTGAAGCTGGATTTACCGATAATAGCGTGTAAATTAGCAGTATCATCGTTCTTGAAGCTGATTTTACCTTTCTTTAATTCTTCTACCGCCTTGGCCGGGTTGGTGGTGACGGTGTCATTTTTCGGAGAAGGCATTAAGCCGCGGGTGCCGAGAATTTTAGCGATAACCGCTAAATTTTTCATTAATCCTGGTTCAGCGATAGCGACCTGGAAATCAGTCTTTTCGCTTTTCTTTATTTCGTTTATTAATTCTTCGCCGCCGAATATATCAGCGCCGGCTTCTTTGACAGCCTTTTCATTTTCCGGAGAAACGAAGGCGGCTACTTTGACGGTTTTGCCAGTACCATGCGGCAAACTGACAGCGCCGCGGACCTGCTGATCGCCTTTCTTAGTATTTATTCCGAGGCGGAAATGAACTTCGATAGAAGAATCGAATTTGGTCTTAGCTAATTTCTTAACGATTTCTAAAGCTTCTTTCGGAGAATAAGCCTTATTTTTGTCATAAGCAGCCGAGTAGTCGACAGCCTTTTTCTTGTTAGTCGCCTTAGGGGCGGCTTTCTTGGTTTTTTCCATAGTTTTTTTCGTGGTCAGCGTTATTTTAAATAACTCCCACAATTATTAATTATTTTATTTCGACGCCCATCTGTCTGGCGGTGCCAGCAATGATGTTTTTGGCGGCTTCGATATCGTTAGCATTCAAATCAGGTAATTTAGCTTTGGCGATTTCTTCAAGTTGAGCCTGGGTGATACTGCCGATTTTTTCGGTTAGCGGTTTACCAGACCCCTTTTTGATGCCGGCAGCTTTTTTTATCATTTCAGCGGCCGGAGCGGTCTTAAGGATGAAATCAAAGCTGCGATCTTCGTAAACGGTTATTTCAACCGGAACGATGTCGCCCATTTTATCTTTAGTCTTGTCGTTGAACTGTTTGCAGAAATCAGCGATATTGAGGCCGTGTTGGCCGAGCGCCGGACCGACTGGAGGAGCTGGATTGGCTTGGCCGCCAGCAATCTGGAGCTTAATCTTGGTTTTTATTTTTTTTGCCATATTATTTTAAGAGTGCAGAAGCAACACTCGATTTAACTAGATTTTCTTTATTTGCAGGAAGTCTAATTCGACCGGCGTTTCGCGGCCGAACATAGAAACGGAAACCTTTACCTTGCCCTTCGCCTCGTCTATTGCGGTAACTTTTCCTTCCATGTTTTTGAACGGGCCTTCGTTGATGTGAACTGGGGAGCCGACAATAACGTCTATCTGGAATTTAGGATCTTCGACGCCCATGCGTTTCTGTAGAGCCTTAACTTCAGTTTCGCTTATCGGGGTCGGAATAGTACCGGTGCCGATAAAGCCAGTTACGTTAGGGGTGTTTCGGACTATATACCAGGATTCATCGGTAACTTCCATTTCGACTAATATGTAGCCAGGAAATATTTTTTCTTCGACTACTTTGCGCTTGCCGTTCTTAATCTTGATTTTCTTTTCGGTCGGGATGAGGATATTAAAGATCTTGTCTTCCATATCCAATGATTCTACTCTTTGCTTCAGGTTTTGGGTGACGTTTTCTTCGTAGCCGGAATAGGTATGAATGACATACCAGCGGCGGCCTTGGTTTAAAAGTTGCTTAGCCATAAATTTAAGAACGATTTTTTTAATTACCTATTGATGAGAAAAGAGAAGCCTTCAGAAAAGGCATAATCTAAGACGCCGATAAAGACGGCCACAGCCAAACTGATACCGATGACCAGCAGGGTGTAGTTATAAGTCTCTTTTTTGGTCGGCCAGGTGACCTTTTTCATTTCAGCCACCGATTCCATCAAATAATTGGATAATTTGTTCATATTGCTTGTATTCACTATTTAAAAACAGCCTTCCAAGGCCATTCTTTAATCTATTGAAATATTACAAAATCTCAGCCTCATTGTCAAGCTTGGCGGCGTCCGTCCGCCTGGCTATTTAAAAATGACAAAAGTTTGCTTTTTATAAGCAAAAATTATACAATAAAACCAAGTTTTAAACGTTTTTATGGTTAGTCCAAATTTGGTAAAAAAACAGCTTTCCCGGCAAGATCCGGCAGAGCTCAACGAGGGCGCGAAAAAGATATTTCAGGTAATGTATAGCGAAAAGAATCGCCGAGAAGACTGGGATGATGATATCCCTAGAATCAAGGTCTCCGCTTTGGTTTCTCGTCTGTCGTTTTTCTATGAAAAAATCAGGAATGCCGTCGACTATGACGAAGAACATCGTTTGCGCAAAAATGCTATCGGCCGTATCTTGAAGCGTCAAATAGTTATCGAGGGAGTTTTAAAGGAGGCGGATGCCAGCAAGGTTTCTGAACATCTACTAACCGAGCTTATCCGTGGCCGTTATCTTTCCAATAATTTGATACCGGAAACCAAGATCGGGGAAATCGCTTCGATTTTGGAAAAATACATTTTGCTGAAGAATTTAATTTCCTTGAAGATAAACAATGAATTGAATATCAAAGCCGATGTCGGACGCATCAAGGATTTGATAAATAAAAAAACTGGCCTTACTAGTTGGATAATCGAATTGGTTGCTTGTGAAATAGAGGAGGGTTTGGGGCAGAACAAAGTCAAACAGGCGGTTGTCGGCGATATGTTTGCTATTCTTTCCCGGATAGTAAAATTGCCTGATGATTCTCCTTATGGCGATGATTTAGAAATCCAGCTCTATCTCAGTATTTGTCGCAATTATTTGAAATTTGATGACGAGATGCTTTCTTTCGTCCTTTTCAAATACTACAACAGCGATTGGAATTCCTTGTCTCTTTCAGAGAACGCCGCCGCCGGCACAGGAATACTTAATAAAGTTTCGGAAAATATAGATCAGATCAGGGCGGCGGTTTCCCGTCAGTTAGAACATCCTTTAAAAAAACAGATAGACCGGGTGGTCCGCATGTATTCTTTGTATTTTTCTATATTAGTCGAAACCATCGATATTGATCCGGCTAAAGTTTATAACGAATTAGAAGATGGGGCTAAAGGCTTTTTGTCGCTGTTAAAGAAAGTTTGCGAAAAGAAATACCAGAAAGCCAAGAGCCGTTTATGGCGCTCGGCTTTGCGCAGTATAATCTATATATTTTTCACTAAATCCATTTTTGTCATCTTGATTGAAGTGCCGGCGATAAAGTTTTTCAACGAGCCTCTTAATCCTGTTTCTCTTGGTATTAATATTTGTTTTCCCGCCTTTTTGCTTTTCTTGATAGTTTTCTTGACTAAGACGCCGGGAAGCGAGAATACGGAAAAGATAATTTCAGGCATCAAAGAAATCGCTTTTGCTGGTAACGAAAAGAAACAACCTATAGTTTTGCGCCAACCACCGAAACGCAACCCCTTCAAGCGTTTGATTTTTGCTTTGGTTTACACGGCTTCTTTTATGTTTTCTATTTGGATGATTGTCAAAGTCCTTACTCTAATTCACTTCAATTGGGTGAGCATGCTTATCTTCCTGTTCTTCTTGGCTTTCGTTAGTTTTTTCAGTATCATGACGACTCGCGGTGTCAAAGAGCTTATCGTTGTCGAGAAACGGGAAAGCTTGGTAAGTTTCTTATTGGATCTTTTTTACATGCCGATTATTATGGCTGGCCGTTGGATGTCGGGAAAATTTTCCAAACTCAACGTTTTTGTTTTTGTCTTTGACTTTATCATTGAAGCGCCTTTCCAGGTACTTATTGAAATGGCTGAAGATTGGACCCGTTATGTCCGCGAAAGAAGGGAAAATATTGAATAAAATATGGGAAAATTAAGCATTGTCGCGACGCCGATAGGAAATTTAGAAGATATCACCTTAAGAGCTCTGCGAATTTTAAAAGAGGCTGACGCCGTCCTTTGTGAAGATACTAGAGTGACAAAACATCTTTTGGATCATTATGAAATAAAGACGCCGCTCATCTCTTACCATCAGCACTCTGGTCTAGCTAAGGTTTCTAAGATAAAAGAATTATTATTTGCTGATAAGAATTTAGCCTTAGTCAGTGATGCCGGCACGCCGGGAATTTCTGACCCTGGCAGTCAGTTAGTCTCTTTATTACGCGAAGAATTGCCGCAAACAAGCATTGAATGTCTGCCTGGTCCATCGGCCTTAACCGCCGCTGTTTCTTTGGCGGGAAATGGTTTTGATCGTTTTGTCTTTTTGGGATTTTTGCCCCATAAAAAAGGGAGACAGACGATGTTGCGTCAAATATTCGAAGCTAATTATCCGTCGGTTTTTTATGAATCAAAACATCGGATAGTTAAGGCAATAAAAGAACTTTCGGTTTTAGAATTAGAAATCGGTCAGAAATTACGTTTGATATTATCGCGGGAACTTAGCAAGCTGCACGAAAGCTGGTATTCCGGTACGACGGCAGAAATCTTAGATATATTAGAAAATAATCCAGATAGTCTAAAAGGAGAATTCGTCGTCTTAGCGCAACGGGCAGATAAATTAAAAAACGAAAAGAAATAAATATGGAAAAGAAAAAGTTTTATATAACCACAACTTTGCCTTATATCAACTCGGAGCCGCATATCGGTTTTGCCGCGGAAATAATCAAGGCAGACGTTGTTGCTCGTTACCAGGAACAGCGAGGTAGTGAAGTGTTTTTCAATACCGGAACCGATGAGCACGGTGCCAAGGTTTTTCAGAAAGCCAACGAGCTTGGTTATTCCGTCCAGGAATATTGCGATATTTATTCCGCAAAGTTCCGACCGTTAAAAGAGTCTCTCAATCTTTCTTATAATCATTTTATCAGGACTACTGATAAGAACCACGAAGCGGCCGCGCAGGAATTTTGGCGGCGTTGTCAAGCCAACGGCGATATTTATAAGAAACATTACAAAGCGAAATATTGCGTTGGCTGCGAATTAGAAAAGACTGATTCGGAATTAGTCGATGGACGTTGCCCCTTGCATCCCAACCGTGATTTAGAAATAATCGAGGAAGAAAATTATTTTTTTAGATTTTCCCGTTATCAGGAGGCTTTGCTAGATTTATACGAAAAGAATCCGAATTTTGTCCGTCCCGCTAGCCGTTTGAAGGAAATAAGAACTTTCGTTGAAAATGGCTTGCAAGATTTTAGCATTTCCCGGGTAAGGGAAAAGATGCCGCACGGCGTTCCGGTTCCTGACGATGATGGCCAGGTGATGTATGTCTGGTTCGACGCTCTCGTCAATTATATTTCAACCCTTGGCTGGCCGGAAAATGAAGAAAGTTTTGCCGCTTTTTGGCCGGGATTACAGGTTTGCGGCAAAGATAATTTACGACCGCAGGCGGCGATGTGGCAGGCGATGCTTCTTTCGGCCGGCTTGCCTAATTCTGCTGGCGTCCTAGTTTTTGGTTTTTTGACCGTTGATGGACAGAAGATTAGTAAAAGCTTGGGAAATAGCGTTAATCCTTTTGAATTGTCAGAAAAATATGGTTCAGACGCTTTGCGCTATTATCTTTTATCAGAGATATCGACATTTGAAGATGGTGATTATTCAGAAAAAAAATTCTGCGAACGCTATAATTCTGACTTAGCTAACGGTTTGGGCAATTTAGTCGCCAGGGTATCTAATTTATTGGATCGCAACGGCATAGAAACCGGTTTATCTTTAGATTTAGAGGCTGATAATTTTATTACTTGTAAAAAACGTTTCGAAGAGTCTTTTGATAATTATCGTTTTAATGAAGCCTTGCAGATTATCCAGGAAAAAGTTAAAGAGTGCGATGAAGAATTAAGCCGGAAAACTCCTTGGAAACTTA
>CAYPAS010000050.1:0-6895 GCA_964408785.1 uncultured Gammaproteobacteria bacterium
CATCCCAAGAATTAATTGCGGAAAATGGATCGTTATTTTCCTTTTTTGTGCCCTCGTTATTTTCACCAGACTTATTTTCGTTTTTGTCTTCGAGATTGTTCTCACCTGAGCCAGTCTCATTGCTTTCTACTTCTTTACCGCCTTCCTTTGCTTCGTTTTTGTCATCATTATTTTCACCGTCTTTTAGATCTTTGGATGTGTTATTATTATCAAATACCTGCTCATTGGCATTATTATCAACACTTCTATTTTCATCTTCATTATCCGAATCTAAATTTCCCTCCGTTGCCACATCTTTAATATCATTATTCAATTCCTCTTCACCCCCACTCCCTGAATCATCAATATCAACACCAAAATCTCTTAACACTGAATAAACCTCTTCTGCGTATTCATATCCCTCCTTATTATTCTTGATAAACTCCTTCGTCTTACTAACTATCTCATTAAAATAAACTCTATCACTGTCTTTTAATAAAACCTTTTTTAAATCATCGCCATCAAAAGGAAATCTTCCTAAATACTTAAGAAAAAATTTAGGATACTCAAGGACTACTGCCAAACTGCTTTTATTCCTAGGCAGGGAATTAAAAAATTTATCAACGATTGCCTCTTTGTCTTCTTTTAATAATAAATCAATAGCCTTTTTTGCAATCTTAGACCACTCCTTATCAAACAAAGTTAAATCTAACTTATCATTACAAAAACAATCGACAAAAAACTCAGGAAAATCTGTTGCTAGTTTTTTTATAACTTCTTTATCGACATTCTCCGACTTAACTTCTTGCAACATCAAGGAAATTTGCTCATTATTTCTTTTTCTGTTGTTTAAAAAATCCAAAATTTCCTGGCTGGTATATTCGGAAAACTTCTCCTCGTTTGTTTCGTTATTTGTTTCAGCGGTTTTAATATTATTAACTCCTTGTTTTTCCGGGTTCAATAAGTCCAGCTTTCTTTTATTTTCATTAAAATCGCCCTCAGCCGATTTAATTATATGGCCGATATTTTTATCATCTTCCAGGGCATCAATAGAGGAAAATGCTTTATTTTTTACTTCTTCAATGGATTGCGAAATTTTTTCTAATTCATCAAAAAATCTTTTATTAAAATTTTTGATTTTTAAAATATCAACTAATTTAAAATTTTCAACCTCCATCTCACAAGAATTCGCCAAATCTTCTATCTGTTTTTTTGCTTCTTTTTTTAAATCTTCGATACTTATTTCTTTGTTTTCAGACTTGTTTTCCTCTTCAAATCCCTCTTTGTTATTATCTACACCCGAATTTATTTTTTCATTTTTCATATTATTCCTCTATTTGATAAATTGCTTTATTTATAGAAATCCTATTCCCCTTTCAAGCTTCTAGCCGCTTCAAACAAAAACTCTTCTAATCCGGTCTTTATCTTTTCTTCATAATCGGGTAGATATTCTTCCAAAAAACCCTGAAGCTTTTCACCTTCTGGCAAAATCGTTTCACCAAATTTTTCTACGTAAACCGCTAAACCTTTTTCATCAAGATTTTCCATGATTATTCCTCCCAAGCGGCGACTTATCTGCAACATTAAATTACCCTTTAAAAAATTGCGGTCGGTCTCCGGCAAATCATCAAGTTCAACTTCTTTTATTAAATTATCCACAAGCGACTCCAGCGGATCAATATCTTCCGCCTTTTTCTTAAACCAATTAAACATATTTTTATATTAAAAAAGAAGTCATGACAACTTCTTGGTTTTTTTTAATTCTCCTTTAATAACTAACAAAGAGCCCTGCTCCGCCTCCTTTATGGCGCGGCGAACCAAGGCGAGCTGCTCCTTATGCAAGGCCTTTATCTTGCGTATAGCCGCGCTCTTTATCATCTCTATCTGTTCTTCTTTGCTTAAAAGTTTTTTTTCTTTGCCCATATATTATTATAATAGCATTTATTTATCTATTAATCAAACAAATAACGCTCATAAAGTTCCAAGAAGCGTGAAAGCTCTTTAAGGGTCCGGCGCTGGCAAACTAGACGGACCAGAGCTTCTTTATCGGCACCCAAAAGGAAACGAGCTAATTTAATGGCGTTGTCGGAAATAAGTAAATCATCGGCCACCGCTCCATCTCTTTCACGACAAGCGGCGCAAATCAAGCCGCCAGCGGGAAAACGGAAATAATTCTTACCAGAGTCAATCTTTTCGCCGCCTAATAGGCAGTTATTAAATTCCGGCTTATAGCCTAAACGGCCAAGCAAGCGCAAAATAAAAAAAGCTAAAACTAATTCGCCGTTCTCTTTCGCCAAAATTTCATTGCTGGCTGATAATAATGAAAGACAAGAAACACTCAAATTGAAAATCTCCTGATCACTGTCGCCTTCGCGAGAGTAACGATCAAGCCGAGAAAGCAGGCTGCCAGCGTAAAATAAGCGATTCAAATCGCTGCGGATGTTAAAAAAAGGCTCTTCCACTAAAGCGCTGCCAATATAGTCAAAACCTTTACCGGGAATAATCATTACTTTTATCAGATTCAAAGGGTCTAAATGCCCGGCTAATTTAGAAGACTGGCTGGCAGTTCCCCGGGCCAGCAAAGTGAGTTTACCGTAATCTTCGCTATAAATGCTTACCAAGCTGTCTTTTTCCCGATAAGGCTGTTTTTTGAGCACTAGAGCGCGCGTCAGGCGGCTTTCTTCCATAAACTAATTTCTTTCCAAATAATCCTGCAAGATAAGGGCGGCGGCAATCTCATCGCGGCCCGCCTTTAATTTACTATCTCCGGGAAGCGCGTCAGCGGCTAAGCTGCTTAAACGCTCATCAGCTAAAATCACTTTCAAGCCGCTAGCTTCCTCCAATTTTTTTTTAAAAGATAAAAATAAAGGATTATCAGCGGCCGCCCCGGATAATTTACGCGGATAACCTAAAACCAAAACGTCGATCAATTCTTCTTTGATGATTAATAAGACTTCATCTAAAGAAGCGACCGTCTTGAAGGGCAAAGACAGGTTCAAACTATCATCCGCCAAAGCTAAGCCGATGCGCCTCTCTCCCCAATCTATGCCGAGATATTTCATATTTTTAAATTGTCATTATTTCTGGACCATCTTCTGTAATGGCAACGGTGTGTTCAAAATGAGCGCTTAAGGAATTATCCGCAGTGACTATAGTATAGCCATTAGCGGCTACATCAACCGGCCAGCCGCCAAGATTTATCATCGGCTCGATCGCGATAACCATGCCTGGCTTAAGAACGATATTTTCCGGCGAGCGTTCATTAATTACAAAATTGTAAACATCCGGCCTTTCATGCGCTAAATAGCCGACGCCATGACCGACTAAGTCACGAACGACGCCATAGCCATGTTTTTTGGCATGATTCTCTATCGCCCTAGCGATATCATTAAGTTTATTTCCCGGCCAGGCTTGTTCTATTCCTTTTTCAAGACACTCCCTGGTCACTTGCAGTAATTTTTTAGCGGCTGAACTAGTTTTGCCAGCTGAGACAGTTAAACAGGTATCAGTAAAATAGCCGCCGGATTTAGAAAAACGATTCTTAGGCAATTTTAAAGACTGGCGCAAATCCTCTGTCGCCGGCCATTCCATGCCAATATCTAAATCAACGATATTGCCCGCCTTAATAAATCTTTCCGGATAAGCGGCGCCATGGACAACTTCTTCATTTATGGAAATACAAAGTGTCGAGGGAAAATATATGCCATCGCCCATCGGATAATTTTTGAAAGCCGAACGGCCGCCCGCCTCGCCAATCAACTTGTTGGCTAAATCCTCCAAATAGATAGTCGAAACACCCGGCTTTACTTCGGACGCTAAAGTTCTGAGAATAGACGCCAAAATACGGCCGCCTTCACGGATTGCCCTTATCTCCTCTTGTTCTTTCAAATAAATCATAAAATCGATATTTTCTATTATATAGCAGAAAAGCCGGCTTGAAAAGCCGGCTTTTTCTTTATTGTTAGAATTTTCTAGAGTCCGTCGTATTCGCGCATTGTCAACTGGGATTCTATTTGCTTGACCGTTTCAATAACTACAGAGACGACGATAAGCAAACTGGTGCCGCCGACAGAAAAAGCGTTTATGCCAGTAAAATATTTCATGATTAACGGTAGGATAGCGATAATACCCAAGAATAAAGCACCAACCAAGATTATCTTATTAGCAGTGTTGGATAAATATTCGCTAGTATTTTTTCCCGGGCGGATACCAGGGATAAAGCCACCATTTTTCTGAAGATTTTCAGCAATATTTTCCGGATGGAAAACAACTTCGGTATAAAAATAAGTGAAAGCAAAAACCAAAAGGAAATAAATGATGCCGTAGAATAACTGATTATTAAATAAAGTAATAGTCTTTTCCGCTAAATCAGCCACCATCGGCGTATTAGCATGGATTAAAAATTGAGCGATCATCGAAGGAAAAAGAACGACGGAAACAGCAAAGATTATCGGGATAACGCCAGCCATATTAACACGCAAAGGTAAATTTGAACTGCTACCACCGAAAGAGTGGCCACCGCGCAACTGTCTAGCATATTGGACTGGAATATTTCTCTGTCCTTCGTTAATAATAACCACGCCAATGATAGTAATAATAGCAATTAAAGCGAACCCAATAAGCAAGAAAAACTGAGTCTGATCAAAGGTAATCGCTATCTGCTGAACCTTCTGAGGCAAACTGGAAATAATACCAGCAAAAATCAATAAAGAAATACCATTCCCCACTTTCTTTTCCGTAATCAATTCACCTAGCCACATCAAGAAGATGGAGCCGGCGGTAATGGTGGTTATCATCACGAAGAAGTCAAAAGCAGAAACGTCGCCAAGAATACCGCTGGCTGAACGATGCAATAAAGTTATCATGCCATAAGATTGCAGGGCGGCCAAAGGAACGGTTAGCCAGCGAGTCCACATATTGATCTTCTGGCGACCTGATTCTTCCTTCTGCATCTCTTCAATTTTCGGAACTATCATGCCTAAAAGCTGGAAAATAATGGAAGAAGTGATGTAAGGACCGACACCCATCATGACTAAGGAAAAATTTTCCATGCCACCGCCGGAAAAAAGATTCATCAAACCGAGAATCTGATTAGAGGCGAAAAGGTTCTTAAGGGCGACGATATTGACTCCAGGAACCGGAATGTGAGCGATTAAACGGAAAATAACGAGCATGCCAAGGACGAAAAGAATGTCATTCCTTAAATCTTTGGCTTTCCAGATTTGGTTCAATTTGTCGAACATATTAAAAAATTATTATTCTGCCTGTTTTTTGACGCCTTCAGACATCTTAACTTTTTCGAATTTAACTTTGACAGAAAGCTTATCTTTTCCCAAGATTTTTACCGGTTCTTTTTCGGAAGATACTAAACCCTTAGCAAAAAGAGTGCTCGGATTAATAGTGTCTCCATCTTTAAAATTCTTGTTAATAGCAGAAATACCGACTACTTGATTCTTTAAAGTTAAGGAGCGGAAACCACGGCTCTTTGGAGTCTGTAAAAGCTGTTTCTTCATACCCAAGCGCTTCAAATTGGAAACGCCAGAACGTGATTTCTGACCCTTTAAACCGCGAGTACTATAAGTACCGTGACCGGAAGAATTGCCTCGTCCGACGCGCTTGCGCTTTTTAAGACTGCCGGCCGCTTTTGTAATAGTATTAAGTGATAACATATTTTTATTTCTTTAACTCTTTCTTCTCAGTCTTCACTTCCTTGTTTTCCGGCTTCTTAGACGAATCCTTGCCTTCGATCTTTTCAGAACGGTGTAATTTTTTCAAAGCCTCGATAGTACAACGCGCGTTATTAATCTTATTATTGCTACCTAAAGTCTTGGAGGTGATATTAGGAACACCGGCTAATTCTAAAATAGCGCGAGTAACACCGCCGGCGATAACGCCGCGACCTTGTTTAGCCGGCTTAAGAATTAATTTAGCGGCTCCGACTTTCTGCTCAACTTCGTGAGGTATAGTTCCTTTAACTATCGGTACATTAATAATCTCTTTCTTGGCGCGATTAACCGCTTTGTTAACAGCCATGGTCACATCAGCTCCCTTGCCAAGTCCGACCGCTACATTGCCTTTCTTATCGCCGATAGCGACGCAGGCGCGGAAATTCATTCTCTTGCCACCAGCCATAACGCGGGTAACGCGAGCTACTTCCAGCATCCGCTGTTCCATCTCATCTTTCGGTTTTTCTTCGCGAGGACCGCGTCCCTTGAAGGAACGGCCACGTCCGCCACGCTTCTCCTTATTACCATCTCCATAAATATCCTTGGCAACAGTAGCCGCGGCATTGTTGGAGTTTTTTTCCTGAGAAGCTGCTTTGTTCTTTTTATCTTCGGGCATATTTCGTAGATTAATTCACAAATTATAAATTCCTAGAATTCTAAGCCGCCTTCGCGAGCACCTTCGGCCGCCGCTTTAACGCGACCGTGATATTTATTAGCACCGCGATCAAAAACCGCCTGGGAAATATTTTTATCCTTCGCCTTCTTAGCGATAGTCTTTCCTAATTCCTTGCTAGCCTCGGTCTTTTTCATTTTAGCGCCGGATATTTCTTTCATAGAAGCGCTAGCCAAAGTCTTTCCCTGTTCATCATCGATAAGTTGCAAGAACATACCGCGGTTAGAACGGAAAACGCTAAGGCGAGGGCGAAGAGCTGTACCGCCAATCTTAGCGCGGACACGTCCGTGGCGACGGGCTTCTCTTTGATTCTTTTCTGTAATTTTATCCATATGATTAATTGCTTGTTTTTAGATTATTTGCCCTTAGAAGCCGCCTTACCAGCCTTGCGTCTAATGATTTCATCAGAATATTTAATACCCTTTCCTTTATAAGGTTCTGGCTTACGGATTTTTCTGATTTGAGCGGCTACTTCGCCAAGAAGAGTTTTGTCAGCGCTTTCTAAAGTTAAGACATT
>CAYPAS010000051.1:0-6860 GCA_964408785.1 uncultured Gammaproteobacteria bacterium
TAATAAACCTATGTAGCTAGATGATTCCTGGTCTTGTACTCGGCTTTCTATTTTTCCTATTAGATAATCGTTTAAGGTTTCTGGCAGTATTTCAGCGCCTAATTTTGATAGTTTGTCGTGCAAAGTGCTTAATGTTTCTTTTTTGTCTAAAATTATTTTTTCTTGGCGGATTATCGGACCAGTATCTAAACCCTCGTCCATTTTCATGATAGTAACGCCGCTTTCTGAGTCGCCGTTCATTATCGGCGCGTTCAGGCAGGCGGCGCCGCGATATTTAGGCAAGAGGGAGGCGTGGACATTGAAACAGCCGTATCTTGGCGCTTCTAAGATATCTTTGGGAATTATTTGGCCGTAGGCGATAACGACTATCAAATCTAAATCTAACTTTTTTATAGTCTCTGCTTCCGTGCGTATTTTTTCTGCCTGGAAAACTGTTATATTGTTAGCGGCAGCTAATTTCTTTACTGGCGGTTCTTGCTTTATTTGTCCTCGGCCAGACTCTTTATCTGTTTGCGTAAAAACCGCGACTACCTGGAAGCGCTGGTCATTAATTAGTGATTCTAGTCCGGGTGTGGCAAAATCAGGTGTTCCCATGAAAGCCAGTCGCCAAGGCTGATTTTTTTCTATTTTTTCATTAGTGTTGGACATGTCTTTGCTGATAATGATAAAATCTAATCAAAGATAATTTATGTTTACGGCAATTATTACTAGCGTTTCAGTTTTTTTTCAAGGCCTCGGTTACGCAGGAATCTTTTTTTTGATGGCTATTGAAAGCTCTTTTATTCCTTTTCCCTCGGAAATAGTTGTTCCGCCGGCTGCTTATTTAGCCAGTCAAGGGAAATTCGATGTCTTTTTGGTTTTTCTGGCTGGTTTATCGGGTAGTTTGCTTGGCGCTATTTTTAATTATTTTTTGGCTCGCTTTTTAGGTCGCCCCTTGGTGTATCGTCTGGCGGGGCATCGTTATGCTCGCTGGCTCTTGATTGATCAGGCTAAGCTGGAAAAAGCGGAAAAATTTTTTTCTGATCATTCGGGATCGGCAACCTTAATTGGCCGCTTAGTGCCAGTGGTTAGGCAATTGATTTCTTTGCCAGCCGGGTTCTGCTTGATGCCGTTTTTTAAATTCATTGTTTTAACCACTATCGGTTCCGGCGTCTGGGTGGCCATCTTAACGGCTCTTGGTTATTTCGTTGGCGCTAATCAGGATCTGCTTCTCAGCTATTATAGAGAAATTAGTTTAGCTTTTTTGCTTATTGCTTCAGTTTATCTAATTTTTCTAAAGCGGCGGCCGTCGCGGCGCTGATTTTCTGTCTATTTAAATGATCGATGAATAAGACCCCGTCGAGGTGGTCAATTTCATGCTGTATAGCCCTGGCTAATAATTTTTCACCGCTTAAGCTTTGGCGTTTTCCTTGTCTGTCTAAATAAACGCAAGTAACCTTTTTGCGCCGCTCTACTATGTCGTAAATTATTTCTCCGTTTGGAGAAATAAGCGAAAGACAACCCTCTTCTTCTGATTCTCTCGCCCAAGATCTTTTATTTATCTTGGGATTGATTAAGACATAGGTTTTGCCGTTATCACTGATTGTTACTACTCTTTCTAACCTTCCGACTTGCGGCGCGGCTAAGCCGGCGCCGTCTTTTTCAATCATTGTTATTTCTAGATTATCGAGGAACTCCTGGAATTCCTGAGAAAGTATTTTTTCTAAAGGAATTTCTTCTGATTTTTGCCGTAAGCGCGGATCAGGATATTTTAGGATTTCCAAAGTTTTTGCTGTCTTTTTCTTGTTCATTTTTTTTATTATCGATTATCTTGAAAAAATATTTCCAAGCGGCGCCGTTTTGACATAGTTCTTTGGTGTCGTTGACTGCCAGGCGCACTATTCTTTCGTCATTTTCTTTGCAAATTTTGAAGACGGCACTGCGTTTAAAATTCGGGATATTCAAATCTTTGATGACTTGCAGGGCTAAATCTTGCCAAGGGTAGGCTGGTGCTTTTTTGGCTTCGGCCTGTTTCTTTTTTAAGATATCGGAAAACGAGGAAAAGCTATTGTCCATAGTTTTTAAAGCGATTCGCTAGGATTAATGGGCTCTTTTATTAGTTCGGCGCTGAGATAGCCGACGCCGAAATCTGTTTGATAAGCTAGTATTTCCGTCTGCCAGTTTTGTCCGTCCATTATCCCTAAGAGCAGGGAAATCGGTTTGAAAGCGCATTCGCTGGCCTCTTGGGCAAGTCTTTCCTCGATTTTTAAGAATTCATTAGCCTTTTTCTCGCCTTCGCTTAAAAATTCTATTACTTTATTATCAAAGCGGCTCCCTTTGGGGGAATAACCGCCAGGAGATTTTTTTTTGAGGCGATGCGATAGATCACCAGAAGCGATAACGGCTAAGCGTTTTTCCGTCTGTTTTAATAATTCTCCTAATTTTTTACCGAAATTGAATTGTTCTGCCGCGCTCAATCCTTGAGCAGGGTGGATGACCAGGGTTTTTATTTCCGGACAGGATTTTTTTAATAAATACAGAGGAACTGAACTGCCAGAATCAAGCCAGTCTTCAGAAATTAGCTGTACGGGAAAATCTGGCCGGCAGTGTTCCTTTATGCTGTCTGCCAGCCAAGCGTCGCCAGGTAAAAAAGTCTTAGGCGGAATAAAACCAAAATCTTTAAAATCAATAATCATTTCCGGAGAAACGTTGATAATAAAACTGTCCGCTTGAGCTTCGCCGTGTTGGCTGATTATTATTACGCTTTCCACTTCGCCGTCTTTCAATTTTCTCGATAAATCATCAAAAGCTTCCTGTGTTTTAGCAAGAAAGGCGGTATTTGAACGGCCAATTTCCGGTATTAAAAGTGGAGAATGGGGTAGAATGGCACTAGTTATTATTGACATATATACTTAAAAGCATCATTTAGTATAATACTATCTCTTTAAAAATGGAAGTTGACAGATATTGTTTTATATACCAAAAAGCTTCCTTTTTTCTAGGAAGCTTTTTTAGTTTTTTATTGTATCGGGTCGCCCATGTCGTAGTAATAAAGGAATTGGGAGCTGGCGGTAATGACATTTTTGTCGTTATATCCGTATTTATCGAAAACAGCTCTGTCGGTGAAGGGGCGTTTCTTGCCGCCAGATATCAAATAAACAGTTGGGAAACTAGAGGTTTTAACGAGGGCGCCGTCATCAAGTAATATCGGATCAGCGTCTTCAAAAGCCGCTAATTCTTTGGTAGTTTTTTTGCTAATCTTTTTACCGGCGAATTTGGTGTCGAGTAATATTTTATCGACCGGGGCCTTCTTGCCGTTTTCTACGTAGAAAATGTCGCCAGTCTTGCTGTCTTGCAATAAGGCACCGACAACGTAGGTCGAAGTCGCTTTAATAGTATCTCCAACGGAGTAGCTAGCTAAATCTTCTGTGGTAACATCTTCAATTTCTGATTCTTGGAAGCCAATTTTTTTGAAAGCGCTTAAATTGGCGAACGGTCTTTTATTTTTATCAACAAGAAGATATATAGTTTTGTCAGGAGTCCGGACTAGGGAGTAGTTAGCAAATTTGATATTTTCACCATCAGGGAATTTTTCGACATCAGCCGATTCCACATTAACTATCTGTTCTGGGCGGAAGCGAGAGATGAAGGCTGGGTAATTAGTGAAAGCCCGTTTGCGGCCGTTTTCTATCAACCAGATAGTCGGGTTGTTGCCGACTTTTAATATTGAACCATCCGGGAAATAACGATCGACGCGCGGAAAGAATTTTTTCCAAAGCTTGAAAAAATTATAATTGCCGTTGAAGACGTGGGGGGTGTAATTATAAAGGGCAGCTGTCGCCTGGTTTTGCGGCGTAACCACTGTAGTGGAAGCGACGCCGTAGGGATCGACAGTGTTTTTAACGACGTAAGATTGACCGGCCTTGAAATTATAGCGGTTAGGGAAGATCATATAGCGCCAGAATTGCCAAGCTGTCGCGTTTACTTGTTTGCCGAAGCCGTAATAATAAGAGCTGCAGCCGCCGTCGTCAGGACAGGCATATCCCATGGCTATATTTAAACGCTTAGGAATGCTACTATCATTAGCGTTTATAGTTATAAGAGACATTTCTTTTTCAAGGGTTGTCAGGAGTAGTTTAGGGTTGACGGTTTTTATTCGGCGGCATTTAGCTTCTTTTTCTGCTTGGGTCGGATTATCGCTTAATTCATCGACAGCATCAGAACAATCGTAGTTATTATTGACGGCATCGTAGATTATTTCCGCGGCGGTCTTGGTGTCCCCGAAAACATTGCTTGTTGAGTAAGAAGCTAGGTAGCTGTTGTTATTTTTTAAGAAATTTTTTATATCTTCCAAGCTCATGGAGCCGCTATTTAGCAGTTCTTCATCACTTATGATGTTATTTTGGTCGAAACTAGGATCGATATCCATTTGAGCGTGGGATATTGCCGGCAATAGCAAAAAAAATAAAGCCAAACTTATCCAGACGCTATTTTGATAGTGTTTATTTTTCATGCTCACATTATAATATAATTCTTTCTTGATAGCAAAAACCGGACTGGTGTCTGGTTTTTAGCTTTATGTCTTTCAGGCTTTTTTGATAAGTAGTTTTTGTTGATCGTTGATATCGATGCGCAGGCGGTCGCCTTCTTTTATTTTTCCTTCGATTATTTCTAAGGCTAACTCATCAAGAATCATCGTTTGGATAACTCTTTTGAGCGGTCGAGCACCATAAGTCGTGTCGTATCCTTTTTCGGCCAATATCTTTTTGATCTTCTGGCCGACTTTGACGGATATATTCTTGTTTCCTAAACGTTTTTCCACTTTTTTAAGTTCTATTTCCACGATTTTCTCTAAATCTTTCGGTGCCAAGCTTTCGAATAAAACTATTTCATCTATGCGGTTAAGGAATTCTAACTTGAAGTGGTTTTTAAGTATCTTATCTATCTTTTCTTTCATTTCTTCTCGTCGCAATTTTTTCTGCTTATCTTTATCGCCATCATCAGCGAAGCCGATCGAATATTGTTTTATTACTTCGTTGCCGAGGTTGGAAGTGAGAATGATTATCGTGTTCTTGAAATTAACCACCCGTCCCTTAGAATCGGTCAAACGGCCATCATCCAATATTTGTAATAAAACATTAAACATATCGGGATGAGCCTTTTCTACTTCGTCGAAAAGAACGACGCTATAGGGGTGACGGCGAACCTTGTCAGTTAACTGCCCACCATCATCATGGCCGACATAGCCAGGAGGCGAGCCGATTAACTTGGCTACAGAATGTTTTTCCATAAATTCGCTCATGTCTAAGCGGATTAAGGATTTTTCATCATCAAAAATGAAGCGGGCTAAAGCTTTGGCTAATTCTGTCTTGCCGACACCGGTCGGTCCGACAAAGAGGAAGGAACCGATAGGTCGTTTTTCTTCGTTAATGCCAGCGCGGCTGCGGCGCAAGGCATTAGCCACGGCTTTTATCGCTTCTTCCTGACCGATAACTTCTTGGCTTAAGGAGCTTTCCGCGCCGCTTAGTCTTTTTATTTCATCTTCTAACATACGGTTGACCGGTATGCCTGTCCAGCGGGCGACTACTTTAGCTATATCTTCTTCATCGACTTCTTCCTTAAGTATACGCTGGCCTTTTTTCTGAATCTTGCCTAAGTCTTCTTGCGATTTATTTATCTTCTTTTCTAGTTCTGGGATTAGGCCGTATTTTATCTTAGCGACTTCCGTAAGGTCGGCGCCGCGGCGCTGAGCTATTTCGGCCTGTATCTTTAAATCCTCGATTTCTTTTTTAGAAGCGCGTATTTGGGAGATTATATTTTTTTCATTATTCCAATGAAGCTCTAATTGATCAGCTTTTTCTTTTAGTCCAGCTAACTCTGAATTAAGGCTGCGCAGGCGCGAGGATTTTTTATCAGCCGTCATTAATCCGGCTTTGTTTAATTCTAATTGTTTGATGCGGCGTTTTAGCTGGTCCAAGTCATCAGGCATGGAATCTATTTCCATGCGCAGGGAAGAGGTGGCTTCGTCGATAAGGTCAACGGCTTTATCCGGCAGGAAACGGTCGCTGATATAACGGTTGGATAATTTAGCCGCCGCCACCAAGGCGTTATCGGTTATTCTGACGCCGTGATGTACTTCGTATTTTTCTTTAAGGCCGCGCAACATGCTGATAGTATCTTCGACGCTTGGTTCGTTAACATATATCGGCTGGAAGCGTCTTTCTAGGGCCGCGTCTTTTTCAATGTATTTTTGATACTCTTTGGTTGTCGTTGCGCCAATGGTGCGCAGTTCGCCTCTAGCTAGGGCGGGTTTGAGCATGTTAGAAGCATCCATCGAGCCTTCTGAGGCGCCGGCGCCAATAAGGGTATGAAGTTCGTCAATGAAAAGGATTATCCGGCCATTTTGGGATTTCACTTCTTTTAAGACTGCTTTTAAGCGATCTTCAAATTCGCCGCGGAATTTAGCGCCAGCGACTAGAGAGCCGAGATCCAGACCGATAATTTCTTTATTTTTTAAATTCTCTGGTACATCGCCGGCGACTATTCTTTGAGCTAAACCTTCGATGATGGCTGTTTTTCCCGTGCCAGCTTCGCCGATTAAAACGGGATTATTTTTTGTCCGTCTTAAGAGCACTTGCATGATGCGCCTGATTTCTTGGTCACGGCCAACGACTGGATCAAGTTTTTCTTGCCTGGCTAATTCAGTCAGATTGGTTGTATATTTTTCCAAAACTTTGTGTTTATTTTCTGGAAAAGGATCGCTTATTCTTTCGTTGCCGCGCAATTCTTTTAGGATATCTTTTATCGTCTGATATTCGGCATGGAAGCTTAAGAGTATGGTTTGTGCTGGTGACGGTATCCCCATTAAAGCTAGAAGTATG
>CAYPAS010000052.1:0-6711 GCA_964408785.1 uncultured Gammaproteobacteria bacterium
TATAGCATATGGCCGATATTTTGGGAATAAAAATTAGCGAACTAAAACGCCAAGAAGCCGAAAAAAGCATCCTTGATTTTTTAAATAGCGATAAATCTTGTTTTTTAACGACGCCAAATCCCGAAATAATCTTAGCCGCCAGGAAAGATCCGGCCTTCGCGAAAACAATTAACAGCGCCGATTTATCCTTGGCTGACGGCACTGGCTTAAAATTAGCCGCCCACTTAAACGGCTATAAATTAGAAAGATTTACCGGCGCCGATTTAAGTCTTTGGCTCTTAGAAATCGCGGAAAAAAATTCTTGGCCGCTGGCAATAATCATTAGCGATACCGGCCTTTCTTCTAAAAGCGATTTAGAACAAGCTTTAAAAAAATATACTAGGTTGAATTTTTTGATAATCGTCGCTAACACCGATAATCAAGAAGAATTAAAAAAGGCCGTTTCACTGCTTTCTGATTATTCTCCTAAAATAGTTTTTTGTACTTTCGGTGCGCCGCAACAAGAAATATTTATCAAGAATAACCTAATTAACTGGCCAAGCGTTCGTTTGGCGGCTGGCGTCGGCGGTGCCTTTGATTTTATTAGCGGCCGGATAAAAAGAGCGCCGAAATGGATGCGCTTTATCGGCATAGAATGGCTCTGGCGCTTATTAAAACAGCCGCGACGTCGCTTTAAAAGAATATTCAGAGCGGTTATCGTCTTTCCTGCGCTAATAATAAAAGATAGGATAAGCAAAATTTTCAAATAATATGGAAAACGGAAAAATCAGATTAAGATTCGCCCCCTCGCCAACCGGCTTCTTGCATATCGGCAACTTGCGCACGGCTCTTTTTGGCTACTTGCTAGCCAAAAGTTATGGCGGTAAATTTATTTTGCGCATCGAAGATACTGACCAGAAAAGAGAAGTAGAAAATGCCGCAGAAAAATTAGTAGATATACTCTCTTGGATAGGAATAAATTTTGATGAAGGCGTCCATCTCGGCGGACCGTTTGCTCCCTACAAGCAAAGTGAGCGCTTAGAAATATACGAAAAATATAGCCAAGAGTTATTAGATAAAGGCTTAGCTTACCGTTGTTTCTGCACTGAAGAACGTCTAGAGGAAATGCGTAATAAACAGATAACGGCTAAGCAGCCGCCACGTTACGATCGTCTTTGCCGCAATTTAAGCTCGGAAGAATCAGAAAGGCGCGCCAAAAATGGTGAAACTTTTGTTATCAGGCAAAAGATGCCGGAAAGCGGAGAAATAGTCGTCCACGACGAATTGCGTGGCGATATCCGTTTTCGGGCAGAGGAATTAGATGACCACGTCCTCATAAAATCCAATGGCGTGCCCACTTATCACTTCGCCAATATAGTCGATGATCATTTAATGGAAATCAGCCATGTTACTCGCGGCGATGAATGGCTGCCATCCTTTCCTAAAAATATTCTGCTTTACCAAGCCTTTGGCTGGATGCCGCCAAAATTTATTCACCTGCCGTTAATACTCAATAAAACCGGGGGCAAATTAAGCAAGCGCCAGGGCGACGTCTTTGTTGAGCAATATAAAGACAAGGGGTATCTAGCGGCCGCTATCGTTAATTTTTGTGTTCTTTTAGGCTGGCATTCAAAAGACGATCAGGAAATTTGGTCCCTAGCTGAACTAGAAAAATCTTTTTCCCTAGATGGTATGGGTAGTAGCCCAGCAATATTTGATCCGGAAAAATTAGATTATTATAATAGTTACTACATCCGCCAATTATCATTAGAAAGTTTAGCTGAGCTAGTTAAGCCCTTTGCTGATCCGGAAAATAAAATAGAGGCGGAGCGTTTTAAAAAATTTATTTCTTTAGCCCAAGAACGTCTGAAGCGTTTAGATGAAAGCCGGGAAGCTATCGCTTTTTTAGAAGAGCGTCCGGAATTTTCCGAAGAACTTTTATCCTGGAAATCACTCAGCGTCGCTGAGGCAAAAGATAATCTAAAAAAAATAAGAGAAGAATTAGCATCGTTTGAAGCAGAAAACTGGAATAAAGAAAATTTAGAAAAAAGATTGATAGCCTGGGTGGCTAAAAACGGTGGCAAAAATGGTGATTATCTCTGGCCGCTGCGAGTTGCCTTGAGCGGCTTAAAAAATAGCCCTAGCCCCTTTGAAATCGCCTGGGCCATCGGCAAAGAAGAATCATTAAGAAGAATAGATTCATTAATCTCATAAATAACTGCTATTATTTAGCAAAAATATGCCAATAAGCACCGCTTATTTTAAAGAAAGACGGATTTATATCGCCGTCCTTTTGGGTATCTTAATTTCTTTTCTTGCTGGCTTTCTAGCCAAAGATTTGCTTTTAAAAAAAGAAGAACAAAAAAAACAGGAAAGCCATGAAAGCGGCTACCGTTATATTAGCCCCTTGCTGGAATGTTTGAATTCGCCGGCGATGGATAATAAAAATGAAAAATTCAGTGACGACCTAGTAAGGCAGATTAATCAACTTAAAAATGATGGCTCAATAAAATACGCCGCGATCTATATCCGCGATCTAAATAACGGCCCCTGGATAGGTATAAACGAAAATGAAAAATTTTCCCCCGCCAGCTTAATGAAGGTGCCGCTACTAATTTCTTATCTAAAAATCGCCGATAGCAATCCTGCCGTATTAAAACAGGAGCTGACAGTTAATATTAAGCAGGATGAAATGCTTTCTCAAAATATAGCACCGGAAGAAATGGTGGAAAATGGCAAAAGCTACACGGTTGAAGATTTGCTTGCCAGAATGATTATTTATTCTGACAATTTAGCCGCTGGCACGCTTCTAGAAAATATTGATTATGACTCTTTAAATAAGATATATAAAGAGCTTGGCGTTAAATTACCGGAAAATGGTGAAGACGAAAATTTCATGACGGTCAAAGATTACGCTTCATTTTTCCGTATCCTTTATAATTCTTCCTACCTCAGCCGTGAGATGTCCGAAAAAGCTCTTTATTTAATGACTAAATCCGCCTTTAAAGACGGTCTAGTGGCTGGCGCGCCGTTTGGCACGGAAATCTCTCACAAATTCGGCGAACGTTCTTTGCCGGAAGGCAAACAACTACATGACTGCGGCATCGTTTATCGAGGCGATTCTAATTACCTGGCCTGCATCATGACTAGGGGTGATGATTTTTCTAAGATGGAAAAAGCCATCAAATCCTTATCAGAAACTATTTATAATAATTTTTAGGTTTACGGCAAAAGAAAAAAGCATTATAATATAGATAGCGCTTATGAAAATAATACAACGCTATTTACTGTCTTTTATCGTCATATCTCTCAGTCTAGCCCCGCTAGCGCCTTTTGCTTTTGGTGATTATGGGGATTTAGATCAAGAAATAGAAACTCTAAACCTTCAAATACAAAGCCAAAAACGCCAGATAGACAGCATTAAATCGAAACAGGAAGAATATAAGATTAAAATAAGGGAAAAACAAGCTGATCAAATTACTCTCAAAAACCAATTATCAACCATTGAAGATCGTCTAGAAAAAATAAATTTAGATATAGAGGAGATCGGCCTAGAAATAAGTAAAACCGCCTTAGAAATAAACAAAGTAGAAACTGATAGCCGTAATCTTGATAATAAGATAGAAAAACAAAAACAGCATATCGCCAGTATCCTTTCCTCGATGCATCGCCGCGACCAGATAAGCACCTTAGAAATGCTATTGCTTAATGATTCTCTGGCAGAATTTTTAAATGAAGTGAAGTATTTGGAAGATACTAATGAAGAGTTGGAAAAAAGCGTTAATAGCTTAAAAAATGATAAAGAAAAATTAGAAGATAATAAGGCTATTCTCAGCAAAAAGAGCGAAGAAATGACACAGCTAAAAAATGAGTTGCAGGACCAGAAAGATAGTCTGGCTTATGAACACGAAAATAAAGATTATCTATTAAAAGAAACAAAATCTTCAGAACAACAATACCAAGCTTTATTGCAAAAAGCACAAAGAGAACAGCGCCAAGCGGAAAATGATATTTACAATGCCGAACAATCAATCCGAGAAAAAATGTCGGCCAAAGAAAGAGCTAAGCTTGATAATGGCAATAATACCATTGCTTGGCCGGTAGCCAAAAATGTTATTGTCGCCAAATTCCATGATCAAGATTACCCTTATCGCAAACTAATCGGCGAACACCCAGCCGTTGATATTCGGGCCAAACAGGGAAGCACCTTAATGGCGGCGGCCGATGGTTACGTGGCCAAAGTCAAATTCGACGGAACAACTAGTTACGCCTACATCATGATAGTCCACGGAAACGGTCTGGCTACAGTTTATGGCCACGTTTCAGCGGTTTATGTCATGCCAGGACAATATGTGAGCCAAGGACAAAAAATAGGCTTAAGCGGCGGTATGCCGGGCGGTATTGGCTCCGGTCCTTTTACGACTGGTCCCCATCTTCATTTTGAAGTTCGCTTAAATGGCCTGCCAGTAGACCCAGAATTATATCTACCCTAAAACTTGACATATAATTAGTTATATGTTTTAATATAGAAGAACAAAAAAGGAGAAAAATTGAAAAAAGCTTTTGTTCTACTGTTCTTTTTTGGCCTAAATGGCTTTTTTTATTGCCAAGAGACCATTAAAGAAAGTTTGGCCATCAATCAAAAAGATCTTCTATATATCGGGGAACGGTATCTAGAGAATATCTTTATCAGTCCAGATAGCGCCATTTTTCTGGGCGGAGATGAGTTGGTGGCTTGTATTCCCGGCTACGGGGCAAAAATAAAAGAATGCCCAAAAGGTAGCCGTGCTCAAGTCTTGGCTTTAGCAAAAAATAAAGCCTGGGCGCTTGTGGGAAGTAAAATCTTTTTATTTAATGGAAATGAATGGTTGCTGCGCGCTGAAATAAAAACTGCGCAAAAAATCTTCATTTCCGGGGGAAGGGTTTATATTTTAGCCGATGTCGGGCTATATCAGCTCTTTTCCCAAAAAATAAAAAAAATTAGCTGCAAAAGGGAAGATATGATTCTTTCCCGAGAAAGAACAGCGGCTAAAAAAAATTTTTGGCAAGAAAGAAAAAGGTTTTTCTCTTTAGAAAAGAGAGGCAAGGTTTTTTTCTTGGCTTGCTATTATTAAACCGCTTTTATAGCGGTTTTTTATAAAAAAGACCATTGTTAATGGTCTTTTTCTAATTAAAAGGGAAGCGGGTCTTAAAATTTTCTTTTATCATGAACCTCTCGATGAATGTCGCGCAACTGGCGATTAGTGACGTGCGTGTAAATCTGGGTCGTCGCTATATTACTATGCCCCAAAAACTCTTGGACAGTACGCAAGTCCACCCCCTGATTAAGTAAATCAGTAGCGAAAGAGTGCCGCAAAGTGTGGGGGGTGGCCATTACCGGCAAACCGCTTATCTTTACGTATTTTTTTACGATGTCCTCGACACTTTTAACCGTTAAACGTCGTGAAGCTGATGACTTTTCGCCACCCCGGCGGAAATTTATGAACAAAGCATCGTCTAGATCCTTACGCTGTTCTAAATAATCATTCAAAGCTTTTACCGCTCTTTTAGAAAAATAAACTGTTCTAATCTTACTGCCTTTACCGATAACGGATATTTCCAAATCATTCATCTGCTTATCTATTCTTATTTGATCTCGATTAAGGGCGGCTAATTCTGCCACGCGCAGACCGGTAGAGAAGAGGGTTTCTAATATCGCCCGATCACGCAGACCGATAATCGTCGAGCAATCAGGAGATTCTAAAAGCTTGGCTAGTTGTTCTAATTTTAAAAATTTTATCTCTTTATCCGCTTTATCTCTAGCCAGCTTAACCTTGGATGGCGGCAAGGTGGCAATATCTTTTTCAACGAAAAATTCCAATAAAGACCTAAGGGCGATTAAATAATAATTCTGTGTGGTCTTTTTTAAAGTCTTGTGGCTATGTTTATCAATATGGCGCGATAAATAGACCTTATACTTCCAAACGTCATCAGGGGTAAGGGAAGAGGGCTTTATCCCTTCCCGGCCGCTATCTTCTAGCCAATTAAAAAATTTCTGTAGGAAGCGGGTATAATTCTCCTGAGTCTTAGAAGAAAGACCTTTTTCTATTTCACAATAGTCAAGATAGTCAGTGAGATATTTTATTAAGGGTTTATTTTTATCCATAGGAGAGAAGAGGGTGGATGTCTTATTTTACTAACAAAAAAATAAAAAAAGCGCTTCACTCTTGAGTATCTATTCCTTGGCAATGATACTTCGCATAATGTATATTAATCAACATTATAGCCCAGGGTATCCTAGGTAGTCAAATACTTTTAAATAACAGCTAGAAATAGCGCTTAAGCCTTTAATAACTGATATTCAAGCCAAGGATGCTTAATTCCGGCGTAAACATTAAGGCAATCTTTAGTATCAAGAGAAAAATACCGACAATCATCAGGCAAAAAACAAAAATTGCCAAACCGAATAAAAATTTAAAAATACCTTCGACATTCATATATGTTTATTTATTTTTATTTATTAGATTTTCTGGCGTTAAAAATATCTTGTCGCCATAGCGCAAATCCACATGTTCTAGGCGGCCAAAATCATCACCTAGTAATTCCCTCTTTATTGTTGACAAATTATTTAATTGTTGTTCCAGGTCATTATTGACATTTAGATAAATTAATGGTCCTGATTTTAATTGCAATTTTAAGGTGTTAAACTCTTGATCAACTATATATCTATCCGGAGCGAATTCCGGCCGAGCG
>CAYPAS010000053.1:0-6282 GCA_964408785.1 uncultured Gammaproteobacteria bacterium
TGAAGTCCACATGCTTTCAGTTTCGGCTTTCAACGCTCTTTTGAAGATAATCGAAGAGCCGCCGACATATGTTATTTTTATCTTGTGTACGACAGAAATACAAAAAGTTCCTTCAACCGTTATTTCTCGTTGCGAGCGTTATGACTTCAAGCGGATTAGCGTTAGCGAAGTGGTTAAGAAATTATCGTTTATCGCTAAGCAAGAAAAAATTTCTGTCGATGGCGAAGTTCTAGAAGCGATTGCTCGCCGTAGCGGCGGCCACTTGCGTGACGCCGAGAGCTTGCTTGGCCAGATAATCTCTTTGGGTGATAAAAATATAAGCAGAGAGCAGGCGGAGCTAGTCATTCCTAGTTATAATAGCCATGAGGCGGTTTCATTGTTGGAGTTCTTATCAAAAAAAGATGCCGGTAAAGCAATCGGCGTTATAAATTCGGTGGCTGACAGCGGCGGCAATATGAAGACCTTCGTTACGGAAATAATTTCACTTTTACGCAAACTCCTTATTGACCAGGCGGAACCAGGATTGAGTGATCGCTTGGGGTTGGGTCTTGGTGAATCTTTGGAGAAGCGTTTATTGGAATTAGGAAGACAATTTTCTTCTAATCAATTAATAGTTTCTACGGAAAAATTTTTAACGGCGGCTGGCGATAATCGCAGTTTAGCTATACCGCAATTACCATTAGAATTAGCAGTTATTGACCTTTGCCAGGATGAAGTAAAAATCACTCCGCAAGCACCAAGACAGATTAATCCAGTATCCGCGTCTTCTTCCGTGAATAATTCAGAATCCCAAAGTCAGGGGTGGCAAAATAATCCTTCGTCGGTGATTAAGACTATCAGTCATGATGAGGCACTGGCGCCTAGTAGTCAGGGAAAGATAGTTATTCCTGATTTAAATAGGGAGGCAGTGCTTGCTCGTTGGCCAGAGGTTTTGGTAAAGATAAAAAATCGCAATCATTCACTGTCTTTCGTCTTGCAGAGTTCTGAACCGCGGGGAATTTCCAGTAACCGTTTGGGCCTCGCGTTTAAATATAAATTTCATTTAGATCGCTTGAATAATCCCAGTATAAAACCGATAGTCGAGGGCGTCTTGAAAGAGGTTTATGGCGGTGATGTGGATATCCAAGCTTTTATCGACGAAGGCTTGGTAATCAGGACTTCATCAGAAAGTCCTTCGGATAACGTCTCGGAAAATTCTTCAGAAGATTCACCGCCAGCTACAGGTTTAGTCGCCGATTTATTAGATAATTTCGGCGGACAGATAGTTGCTTAAAGAAAATTTAGATATAAAAGAAAAAGAAAAATATGCTAGACATTAAAATGATCCGCGAGAATATCGGGGAAGTAAAAGCCGGACTTGCTAAAAAAAATCCGGGACATGACTATCAATTAGAAAAAATCGTTTCTTTGGACGATTCCAGACGTCAATTATTACAGCAGGTAGAGGGTTTGCAGGCGGAGCGCAATCGCTGTTCTAAGACTAAGCCGACACCGGAAATCATTGTCCAAATGAAAGAAATCGGTGAAAAGATAAAATCATTAGAAACAGAATTGAAAACTATCGAGGAAGAGTTCAGCGAACGTTTATTGGAGTTGCCAAATTTACCAGCCGCTGATGTGGTCGCCGGAGGAAAAGAAAATAACGAGGTGATTTTCACTTTCGGTGAGATGCCAAAATTTTCTTTTACTCCTAAAGACCATGTCGAGTTAGCGACTTCTTTGGGTATGATTGATTATGAAAGAGCCGTAAAGATGTCTGGTAGCGGTTTCTGGTGTTATAAAGGCGTTGGTGCCTGGTTGGAGTGGGCGTTGCTTTCTTATTTTGTTGATTTTCACGCCTCTAACGGTTATCAGTTTTTGATACCGCCTTTCCTTTTGGAGAAAAAATCCGCCTACATCTCCGGACATCTGCCTAAATTTGGTGAAGATCTTTTTTGGACGCAGGAAGGTATGTGTCTGAATGCTACCAGTGAAATGATGTTGGGTAATTATCATCGTGATGAAATTTTAGATGGCAATGAATTACCATTAAAATATTATGCCTATTCTCCTTGTTTCCGTCGTGAGGCTGGTAGTTACCGCCAGGAAGAGCGGGGAATGGTCCGCGGACATCAATTTAATAAGATGGAAATGTTCATCTTTTCTCATCCGGAAAAATCCTGGGAAATGTTTGCCGAACTGGTGAGCAATGCTCAGAAATTGGTTGAAGGTTTAGGGCTTCATTTTCAAATTTCTAAATTAGCCGCCGGTGATTGTAGTGCCGCTATGGCTAAAACTTATGATCTGGAAGTCTATATTCCTAGTATGGGAATTTATAAAGAGGTTAGCAGTGTTTCTAATGCCCTTGATTACCAGGCCCGCCGCGGTCAGACACGCTTCCGCAGCCAGGATAGCAATAAGAATGAATTCGTCCATACGCTTAATGGTTCTGGTTTGGCAACTAGCCGCCTCTTGCCGGCAATCTTAGAACAGAATCAGCAGGCTGATGGCTCAGTCGTAATACCCAAGGTTCTCCTTAAATATTTTCCTCATAGTTTTCAGGGCGGAATAATCAAGCCAGCGGCTTAATCGCCAATAAAATGAGCAGAAAGGTCCTAGCTTCTATCTTGTCAATATTTTTCTTAGCTTCTTTGGTTTTGCCTGTAGAAGCGGCTGTTTCTTATCCTCGCTTAGCTAATTATTTCTTGAAATGGGATATAAGTAACCAGGAAGTTGAGAAACTGGCTAAATGGGACCTTTTAGTCTTGGATATGGAAATCCAAGAAAATAATCCGCAGGCAATCAGGAAGATTCGCCAATTAAATCCTGATATTATTATTCTTGCCTACATTGCTTCCCAGGAGACCGTGGTTAATCCTGCTGCTTATCAAGAAGCGGCCATGCATGATAAATTTTTTTCTGGAATAGATGATGATTGGTGGCTTCGAGATCAGTCTGGCGGCACTATTTCCAATTGGCCGGGAAGTCGGATGTTGAATATAAGTTCTGGCTCTGGTTTTGATACTTATCAACGCCGCTTCCAAGATTATTTAGCTGAATTTGTCGCCCATGAAATAAAGCCGAGCGGCCTTTGGGATGGAGTTTTTTATGATAGTATTTGGAGTAGTATTTCTTGGTTAAATGGCGGTAATATCGATTTGGATAATGACGGCCAGAAGGATCCGGCGGCGACGGCTGATACGCTCTGGGTGGCTGGCGTGAAGAATTTGATTAATAAAACCAAATCTTTGTCGGGTAATGATTTTATCGTTATTGGTAATGGAAATTTTTTTCCTGATTACCAGTCAAAGCTAAACGGTTTGATGTTCGAAGATTTTCCTAAGCTTTTTTTAGGACGCAGCTGGTCTGATACTATGAGCGCTTATTTAAAGGCCGATTCTTTGAGTATTTCTCCGGCGCTTAATATTATAAATACCTTTAACCGTCAGCAGAACGATTACCGTTCGATGCGTTATGGTTTAACTAGCGCTCTTTTGGGAAATGGTTTTTTTAGCCGTGATTATGATGTTTCTGATCATGGACAGCTTTGGTGGTATGATGAATATTCAGCCAATCTCGGCTTACCCGAGGGGCAGGCTTATAACCTTTTAAGTTCTTCTAAAAATTGGCAAGCAGGTTTGTGGCGACGTGATTTTCAGAATGGTTTAGTCATAATTAATTCGAGCGACAAGAAACAGGTTAAATCATTTCCCAAGGAAACCTTTCAAAAATTAAGCGGTAGCCAAGATCCTAAAGTTAACAGCGGGGAATTGGTTAATTATATACAATTAGAACCCAATGATGGCATCGTTTTCTTGCGTCGCAAGACGGTGATAAAAAACGCTACTTTCGTTAATGGTTATTTTTATCGTTTTTTTGATAGCCACGGCCAGCAAAATGGCAACGGTTTCTTTTCTTATTCCAGTCAATTTCCCGGAGAAGCCGAGGCTGTCTTAGCAGCTAATTCGCCTAATGACGAGGCGGATATCGCCCTAGCGGCTTTTAGCGGTTATCTGACGCTTTATAAAGAAGGGAAGGCCGTCTTATCGTTCCCGGCCTATAGTCCTAATTATCGCCGCCCCTTGTCCTTATCAGCTCCAGTTAATAGCCGTGGTTACTTTTCAGAAATCGCTATCGGTTCTTCTGCTGGCGGCGGCCCGCAAGTCAGGGTTTTTAATCTGAGTGGCAAAATTTTGGGAAGCTTTTTTGCTTATGATAAAAATAATCGTGGCGGTGTCAATGTTGCCTTGGGCGATGTCGATGGCGATGGTAATTTAGAAGTAGTTACCGGTCCGGGGGCCGGCTTAACGCCAGCAGTTAAAATATTTACTATTAACGGCCAATTAAAGAAAGAATTTCTGGCTTATGATAAGAGTTTTTTGGGCGGTGTTAATGTTTGCGTTAGCGACCTTAATAATGATGGCAGCGCGGAGATACTTACTGGGCCGGCAAAAAGCGGTGGTCCGCAAGTCAGGATATTTTCTAGTTCCGGCAGGCTTTTAGGTAGTTTCTTCGCCTTTGATAGCCGTTTGCGGACAGGTATAAAGATAGGCGCTAGTGATCAGAATGGCGATGGTTTTCCAGAAATTGCCGTCGGTATAAAAGAGTTTTAAAAATTATAATTAATCTTAAAAATATGCTCAGACTAATCCGCCAATACTTTGAATGGCGCGTCGAGCGCTTTTACAAGAAGAATTATTGGCATTTAATCATTGATAGCAGTTTGCTAATCATGATTATTATTCTTTTGGTGTGGATTTTCGCTATTAGGCAATATCATCCACAAACGGCGATTTCCGATAATCCGATTATCAGCCAACATCTAGTTTCTGATTTTGATCCGAATAATCCGCCAATAAAAGCTAGTCTCAAGGCTAGTTCAACCTTGCTTACTGTTTCCGGGGAGGCAAATCTTTTGCTATCCCTAGAAAATAGCAGCAAGAAAGTAGTAAGGTCTCTTTGTTTTGACTTGCCTTATGAAAATTTAAAAATTGAAAAAACCGAAACCGCTTTGCCGACCGGGGTTTCTTTGTCTGAAAAAAATATATGCTTTGAGGAGATCGCCGCTAATAGCCAAGCGGAAATTCCTCTGAGTATTCATTTAGAAAAATCTGGCCAGCGGACGGTTGAACTTTATCTTTCTTGGAAATATAATTATTTTAATGAGCAAGTGGCCGGTAAAAGCGAAATCTTAAAGCTTTATTGGCCAGCTTCTATTGATATTAAAAGCTTGGCTTATTACAATAGTCCGCAGGGTGACCAATTAGGTGTCGGACCTTTGCCGCCGATTGTTTCTTTGCCGACGACTTACTGGGTATTCTGGGATCTTTCTAGCGCCAGTGATTTAGAGAATGTGGTTTTAACAGCTACTCTGCCAAAGAATATCGAATTAAGCGGTCAACGTTCCGTTTTAATGGGTGATTTCCGTTATAATGAGGCTTCTCGTCAGATTTCCTGGATAATCAACAAGCTTTCTCCTGATAATAATGATAGCGGTCGCTTGGGCTTTGAATTGAGGTTGACGCCTACGATTAACGACTTAGGAAAAAAACTCTTACTAATATCAGATCCTCGCTACCAAGCTTTAGATACTATAACTGGCTCAAGAATCAAGGGAGTTTTTTCGGAAGTTGATACCGATTTGAAAGACGACCATTTTAACGCCGGCAAGGGCACGGTAGTTAATGAATAAGATGTTTAAAAGAGAAAACCACAAAAGACGTGTTCGTCAGGATTATCAAAATAAAAATTTGAAGAATCCTTTTTTCCGCCAGAAGAAGCCTAGCCGTCCCGGTGTTTGGCGTTTTTGGCTTGTCGGAATCTTAGCCGCTGTCATCTTGTTGATTTGGTTTTTTTTGGCATCATCAATCTGGAACATCAAAGAAATTAAAGTGGAGGGATTAACCAGAATGGCTCCTGATGAAATAATTAATCGCGTCAGCCGAGAAAGTGATAATTCTCGCTACTTAATATTTAGTCAGCATAATATTTTCCTGGCTAAATTTGATGATTTGGCTGATAACCTGGAAGAAGAATTTAATTTCGCTGACATCAGTATCAAGAAAAAATTACCAGGCACTATAATCGTGTTTATCCAAGAGCGTCCCTATGCTTTTATCTTTCAGGAGGGTGATAAGCTATCCTACGCCTCAAAAGACGCTTATATAATAAAAGATATACCGGTAAGTGAAGAAGATAAAACCCGTTATTTTATTTTAGATAACCGTTATGGACGCAGTTTGATAGACAGCAGGAATAAAATTGACATAGAAGGGAAGTATCTAGATTTTATCTTCAAGATTA
>CAYPAS010000054.1:0-6208 GCA_964408785.1 uncultured Gammaproteobacteria bacterium
AGTGTATAAAAAATAAGTCTGATCTTTCCCCTGATCTTTAGCTCGAAGAAGTTCGAATTTCCCTGCCCGCTGACGCAAACGTAAATAATGGCCGGTGGCTAAATAATCATAACCAAGAGCCAAGGCCTGGTCGAGCAAGCGGCCGATTTTTATCTTACGATTACAGGCAACGCAAGGATTTGGTGTCCGGCCCTCGGAATATTCTTGCAAAAAATAATCGACGACCGATTCCTTGAAGGGCTCGGAATAATCTAAAGAAAAAAGCGGAATACCGATCTTAGCGGCGACATCTTTAGCGTCTTTGAAAGATTCCAGAGAACAGCAACGATTTTCTGATTTTTCCGACGTTTCTGGGTCTTTCCAAAAATGCAAAAAGACGCCAGCCACTTCATAACCCTGTTCGAGTAGAAGCTTAGCGGCAACGCTAGAATCAACGCCGCCCGACATGGCGACCAAAACCCGCTTCTTGGATTTATTCTTATTTTCTTTTTTTGTTATTTTCATCTCTAAATAATGCTAAATATTTATCAGCCGCTTGTTCCCAAGAGAAAGCGGCGACTCTTTTCTTCCCTTCTTCTATTAAGTGTTCACGTAATTTTTGATCGTTAGAAATCAAAGAAAAGGCTTCGGCCATTTCTTCTGGCCGAAAAGGATCAACGGTCAAGGCACCGCGGCCGACAACTTCCGGCAAACTGGAAACATTGGAACAAACTACTGGCAAGCCACAGGCCATAGCTTCTAGCGGTGGAAAGCCAAAGCCTTCATAAAACGAAGGGTAGGCAAAAATCGCGGCTCGGCTATAGAGGATTTCTTTTTCTGATTGACTGACGTAACCCAGAAAAATTATATCATCGCGATAAGCGGAATCACGCCAAGAACGAAATATTCCTCGATCATTCCAACCCTTGGCTCCCGCTAAAACTAGTAAGTGCCGTGGCGCTTTACCGCTATCGCGGAAACGATTATAAGCGGCGATCAAAGCAGCAATATTCTTGCGCGGTTCTATGTTGCCAAGATATAAGATAAAAGGAATTTGCGACGGCAAGGCCTGAGAGGTAAAAAAAGAAACGGCCTCTTCCTCATTAATAGATTTAGGAGAGAAATTAAGACCCGAATAAATAACCTCGATCTTTTCCGGTTCTACGCCGGCTAGTTCAATTAAATCATTCTTGGTATTTTCTGAAATCGCCACCAAACGTTGAGCGTTGGCTAATTGTTTTTTAACATTCAAAGCGTGATGCCAAAAATTTTTCCGACGGCTGAAAAATTCCGGATAGCGCCAAAAAGATAAATCATGGACGGTTAAAATTTTCCGGCTATCAGGCGATAAGGAACAAAAATTAAAATGCGGCTGCCAAAAAACATCTACTCCACCCAAATAACGGTCAATATATGGACGTCCAAATATTTTCTGTTCGACGTAATTAAAAAATTTATTATAGACGCCGGGATTGCGCAATTCTGTATTGGACCGCTTCCAAGCCGCCATCCTTTCGGAAACATCACGGCCGGAATTATAAAAAAGCAAAAAATCATCAGTCGCATCTTTTTTTAAAAGAGCGTCCAAAAGACTGGCAAGATATTCAGAAATGCCGCTGTAATGTTTATCCATTAACACGCGGATATCGATGCCTAAACGCATAAATTAACGATTAGCGGCTAAGAATTCCTCTATTTGGCGACGAAAATTTTCCACGGAAAACTTAAGCGATGACTGCCTTATAAGCAATGGATCAAAATTATAACGACGAAAATCTTCAAGGGCCCGCTTCAAAGAATCGCTGGATTGCTCGGAAAAGAATATTCCATTTTCACCTTTGATAACGGTTTCCAGGGCGCCGCCCTTGGCGTAAGCGATAACCGGGCGACCGCTAGCCAAACTTTCAACCGCCGTAATGCCAAAATCTTCTTCTTGGGGATTGATGTAGGCCTCGGCCTGCCGATAAAGAAGGGCTTTTTCTTCATCGCTGACCCGTCCTAAAAATTCTATCCGATCATTGCCGGCGGCTAATTTTTCCAAACGCTGGCGATCAACGCCATCGCCAAATATTTTTAAGCGGTAGCTGCTGTCTAGAGCGTTGAAAGCTTCAATGGCTAAATCTACGCGCTTATACGGCGCTAAACGACAGCCGCACAAAAAATAAGCCTCTTTCCCTTTTTTAGGACCATCAGGAGAAACGGAGAATTTATCAGTTTCAACCGGTGGATAAATAACCACGGCTTCACGACGGTAATATTTGTTTATCCGTTTTTTCACCATTGAAGAATTGGCGATAAAAAAATCTACCCGATCAGCGGCAATCTTATCCCAAAGCCTTATATAACTTAACGCCAAAGAAATAATCTTTTTAAACCAGCGGTTGTATTTCAGCTCGTTAATGTATTGATGCGTATCGTTCCAAAGGTATCTGGTCGGCGTATGACAATAGCAGATATGCCGAGTGTCAACCGAAGTTATCACCCCTTTGGCGAAAGCGCTAGCGTCAGAGATAACCAAATCATAGCCGCGTAAATCAAAAAATTCCACGGCAAGCGGCATGAACGGCAAATACCATTGATAATGTTTGATGCCGCCAGGTAATTTTTGGATTACCGAAGTTTCTATATGTCTGCCCCGGAAATGCTTTTCGACATTATCCTTTTCATAAAGCAAAGTATATATCGGCGCTTCCGGAAACATTTCCGCGAAGACCTCAAGAACCTTCTCGGCACCGCCGGCTTGAGCTAAATGATCGTGGACAAGAGCGACTTTCATCTGCTTATTTTACTTATTCCGTCTGCCTTGATTTCAAGACGGCAAACGGCGTTTTTAATAAGATGGAAAAATCTAAAAGCATGGACCAATTTTCGATATAATAGACATCAAGTTTCACCTCTTCTTCAAAAAGCAAATCGCTGCGGCCAGAAACTTGCGCCAAGCCAGTAATGCCCGGCTTGATAGTCAAAGTCTTGCGATGATAATTTTCGTATTTAGCGACTTCTTCCGGTAAATGAGGCCGGGGACCGACTAAACTCATGCGCCCCATAAAGACCAAGAATAATTCAGGCAATTCATCAATAGAGAATCTTCTGATGATCTTGCCGACTCTGGTAACCCGTGGATCGTCTTTAATCTTAACCATCGGGCCATCACCGCGCAGATTGCGATCAGCTAATTCGTGGTAGCGCATGCTGTCAGTATTTGGCACCATGGAACGGAATTTGAAATAAGCAAAAGGCGCGCCGCCCTCGCCGATGCGAGTAACTTGGCGCCCGTCATCACGGCGTGAAAAGAAAACTGGACCACGCGAATCAATAATTATCGCCAAGGCGGTAATAATCATAACTGGTGAAAATATCAGGATAAGCGCTCCCGAAGCGATTATATCGAACAGTCTTTTTACTATCCGGCCCCAGCCATCAAGAGTTGTTCTTTTGACTTCTACCACCGGCACGCCGATTATTTCCGTTACTTCCGTGCGCAAAACCTTAACCTCTAAAAGATCGGCGACGTATTTATAAACGATATGGTTATCAATCGCAAAATCATATAAGCGCAGAGTTTCCGTCTTGCTAAGATTGGGATCGCTCTGAATTATTTCATCAACTTCTCTTTCTTTGATGAAAGCGGCTAATTCTTGAGCGGTTTCCAAAGAAAAATCACGAACGCGACGCACGACTTCAAAACCGGATTTTTTATTCCGAGAAAATTCCGCGACAAAATTATCAGTCGTCTGCGAATTACCCACTAAGATAACTTTATGGACACCGAAACCGTAACGATAAAGTCTGGTCTGCAAGCGTCTAAGAATTATATGAGAAAAAGAAAGATAGACGACTGACAAAAGCCAGCCAGCCAAAACGATAAAACGGGAATCAAAAAGATCGCGCTGGAAAAAGATTATAATCGCGACCAAGGCAAAACCAGTAGAACAGCCGAAAAATATTTTCCGCAATTCCTGAGCCAACTGGGCAATGTTGCGAATGTTATAAAGGCCGACCAAAAATAATATAACAGTCCACAAGACGGCAATGAAAACAGTGGAGCGGAGATAGGCGTCGAACGGCAAATCGAAAATAACCGGACGCATACTAATGCTCCAATTAGAAAAACGCAGATAATAAGCCGAAATGCCGGCTAAAATTAAGAGCAAAAAATCTATCGGCGCGGCTAAGGCGGCGAAATACGATTCAGCTTTTTTCATATATTGATTTACTTATAAGCGATAGTTATCGAGGCAGCCGTAAGCCGGATTCTGTTCTAGCGATCATTTATCTAGGCGGTCGGTTTCCCGAACGCTCAAGCGAGCCACTTTCCTTAGGAAGACTAGCCTCCTAGTTTGCTCTTGCTTCTGATAGGGTTTACCGCGAATCTCCCGTCGCCGGGAGTCGAAGCCGATAGCCGAAGCCTCGGCGACTTTTCACCTTTCATCTCTAAAAGAGATTAGTATTGTCTCTGTGGCACTTTCCCTAGCAGCGAGAATCACTGCCGGTGGGCGTTACCCACTATCATTTTTGACGAAGTCCGGACTTTCCTCTCCCAAAAAGGAGCGATCGCCCGCTTACCTCGATAACATTGACTATCTTACAAGGAAATCGCCGAAAAATCAAGTTTAAAGATAAAAAAAGCCGATTTTAATTCGGCTATTTTTTATTTATTATTAGTATAAATATCTTTTATGTTATCCGGTGAAAGAGCCCCTGACCAAAGACTTAGATCGTCAATAGCGGCGGCGGATGAGTCAGAACTCAAAGATAGGCGCCCGATTTTCCGGCCATCCTTGATTCTAACGAACTGCATTTCTTTTATTTTCACACCATCAACAAAGGTTTTTAAGCTAAAAGAATTAACATCGTAAACGAAGGCGAAGTGATGCCAAGCGGAATCATTAGGAATAATAGAATTTGACTGTCTTCCTAAAAAACCGGAAACACCATTGAATATATATGGCTGTTGATCATAATCCAGCGTAGCGGAAAATATCTTCCCTTCTTCAGGACTATCATCAAATAAACTGATTTTTAAACGTCCGATATCCGGATAACTTTCATTCCTCCACCAGAAAGATGAGGAAAAACTAGATGGCAGAACCTCATTCATATCAACAGAAAAATCCTGTCCATAGTGGACCTTAATAGCATAGTCATCATGTTTGCGTCCCGTCCAAGAATCAGCGGCGACTGGCAAGCTTAAGCCGCCGACGACATCCGCGGAACTTGTTCCCACATCCTCCGAAAAAGTCCAAAAATGTTTTAATTCCAAAGGCACGGCCGCTAATGGCGTAAAAGGCGCAAAGACTTGGTTGGAAGCGTATATGGTCGCTACTTCTTCCGAGGAAAGCGGCCTTGGCCAAGCGGCGATTTCATCTATCGAAGTGTGAGCCGAATAATTACTAGCTCGCCAACCGCTCTGCTGCCAATCTAAACGGGCGATAAAACTTTCGCTTACGACTGAAACGCCGTCAAGATAAACCGACCAATTATCCATCGCCTGATCGACCACTAAAACCACCTGATGCCAGACGCCGCTATCTAAAAGCTGTGGCAAGTTATAATAACCATGGCTGGCCGGCAAATTTTCAATCAATAACTGATCGGCTCTGACGGTTAATTTTATCGGCTCACCCTCATCATCGCGTGATATTTCAAAAGCGGCGGCGGCGCTATGATCGTATTTAAAATACCAAAAAGAAAAACTGAAGGAAGCGGCTGGCAAGCTTTTTGAAAATTGGCCGCTAGCATTCCCTCCGTCTGGATAAAGATCTTGGCCACAATCCCAGCGGCCGAGAATAAAAACCTTTTCCGCGTCATAACACTCATCAAAATGCCAAAGATCACTCAAGGCAGGACTAGTGAAACCGCTAGAAGTTTCTTCCGGCTCTTCGCTGTCGCCACCTGATTCCTGATAATCCGGATCATTGGCTGATGATAAAATAAAATCACTGCTATTTTCGTGGCTGTTGCTAACTCTTTTTAGATAATACCCTTCTATTAATTCCGGTGCTGGCGCTAATCCCTGGTAACGGGAAGCGCCCGCTCCTATACCCAAGAGATCAACGATATCCTGATCATTACCGGAACTAACGGCGCCATGCGCCAAAAAGAAACTATAATCTTTCCCTGACCAAGAAAATTCTTCCCTTTTAGCAATAGCGTCGGCCTGGTCCTTAAAATAAGAACTAGCATCATCTCTAACTATCAGATAGCGACCGCCGGCCGGAATGACTGT
>CAYPAS010000055.1:0-6129 GCA_964408785.1 uncultured Gammaproteobacteria bacterium
AAAAACCCCCGCCCAAATGATTGCTTAGTGTTTCCAAGCTATTGATTAGAAGACGGGAATCAGGATCGGACAGCCTGCTGATTTCTAAAATAGGCAAAGAACTCTTTATCGACTACTATCTTCCCGATGGTTCGAAAAAGCGGCTTTCTGTTCCTAAAAAACTGGAAAAAGACTTTATCGGCAGCCTGGAGAATCTTTTAGAAAAAAGCCGTAAACCAGACAGCCGACAATATTTTAAATTAGATGATGGAATTTCTTCTCTTAATTTTTTCTTAACCGTTATTCCAGAAAGTGGCAATAAACGGCTGATGCTGGAGTTAAAAAACGACAAAGCCAGTAATTATCGCCTGAACCAGTTGGGTATGCAGGCCGAAGAAAAGAAAAAATTTAAGAAAGCTTTAACAAAAAAAATCTGGATTAATTATCATTAGCTCCCCGGCTAAGCAAGGCAAAACTAGCCTGATGCAGGCCGCTATCAAAGAATTATCTAAAAGTGAACATAGTCTTTATGCTTTTGGCAAAGACTGGAGCAGTAACGAAGACGGAGTAAATTACTCAAAGGAGGCTTGTCTAGAAAACCTTAGCCGCATTGACGCTGAAATTATTTTCATTGATAATATAGCCGACCAAGAATCCTTAAAGTCCGCAATAAATTTAGCTAACAGCGGCAGACTAGCGATTATTTCACTAGAGGCGGATAGTCTTTGGGAAGTCTTAAGCTTGATAAATTCTCTTAAATCTGGCCGCCGCGAAAAATTTTCCCCTCTTAAACTGGTAATATCTTCTAATTTAGCAACCATGAAGCGCCAAGGCCAAGACGGTCGAAAAATAATCGGTCTTTATGAAGCCTTGGAGTTCGATGAAGATCTGCATCGTTTCCTAATTAATAATCCGGAACAAAACAACCTGGGATTTTACAAACGTTTTCTAAAAATAGCCGCTAACAAAGGTTATCGGCCGCTAGCAATTGACCGCCAACTTAAAGAAAAAAATGGATTATTATGAAAATCGCCTGCGTCATACCAGCTTATAACGAAGCCGCTAATATCGCCAAGACTATCGAGGGAGTAAAAGGAAAGGTTGATGAAATAATTATCGTTGATGATTGTTCTTCCGATAAAACCGCGGAAATAGCCAAAAAAAGCGGCGTAAAAACTATTGAACATCCGATAAACCGCGGCCAAGGTGCCGCCCTTGAAACCGGCACAATCTACGCGCTCGAAAATGGCGCGGATATAATAGTCCATTTTGATGCCGATGGGCAATTCTTAGCTGAAGAAATCGCCGATGTCGTAAAGCCGATTATCGACGGCCAAGCAGATTTAGTCTCCGGTTCTCGTTTTTTAGGGAAAGAAGCTAACTTCCCTTTTTGGAAAAAAAACCTGATAATGCCCTTAGGGAAAGCTTTTAATTATTTCTGTCTGGGAATAAAACTAAGCGATCCGCAAAACGGCTTTCGCGCCCTCAACCGCCGCGCCGCTTCCCTAATCAGGATAGAAAACCGGGGCATGGCCCATGTCAGCGAAATCCAATTAAGGGCCGCCCGCCAACAATTAAGAATAAAAGAAGTGCCAGTAACCGTCATCTATCACCATTTCGGCCAAAAACTTTCTGGCGGTTTCCGAATAATCACCGACCTTTTGATCAATAGGATAATAAAATAATATGAAACAGCAAATTTTAGCCGCTATTATCATCCTGGCTTTCGTTAGCAATCTTTTCAGCCAGAAAAAAAAGAAAGAAATCAGCAATACAGAATTCAGCCTCTGGTTAATCTTTTGGATTTTTGCCGCCGTTGCTGTGGCGTTCATAAAACAAATCGATAATCTAATCGGCTGGCTAGGATTTTCTGGTAACGGCATAGATTTCTTAATCTATCTAGCCGTTCTTTCCCTCTTTTACTTCGTAATAAGCTTACGCCTGAAATTAGCGAAGACCGACAGACAGCTTACCGAAATAGCTAGAAAAATCGCCTTGAAAAAAGACGAATAATAAATATGAAAATCGCCCAAGTAGTCTGCTCTTATCCTCCTTACGCCGGCGGTATCGGCAACAGCGCTAAACAGATAAAAAAACTTTTGGAAGATCGGTACGAAATCCAAAACTACACGCCGGGAGAAGGAAATCCTTTAATCCGCTACGGACAAGCGGCTTTTTGGCCGCAACTGGCTTGGTGTTTGAAAAATTTTGATTACATCTATCTTCATTACCCCTTTTTCGGTAGTGCGGAAGCAATCTGGCTATACAAAGCTTTAGGCGGGAAAGCCAAGCTGATTATCCATTACCACATGGACGTCAAAAGCTCTTCCTGGCTAAAGGAAATTCTTTCCTGGCCCAGTCGTTTAATTTTTCCCAGCCTACTCAAACAAGCCGACAAAATAGTGGTTTCCAGATACGATTACGCGCGAAAAAGCGCCCTAGCTAAATATTACCAAACAAGGCATGATAAATTTCGAGAAATTCCTTTCAGCATCAATACCGATAAATTCTGTCCAAAAGAAGCGGATAAAAATACCTTAGCCGCTAAGATAGTCGACTTCGTCAAAGAAAAATTTATAAAAAAAGACCGCCTTGATTTACTTTTCGTCGGCGGCCTTGATCGCGCCCATTACTTCAAAGGCGTTAACATTCTCTTAGAATCTTTAAATCTTATAAAAGAAAAAAATTGGCGCCTGGAAATAGTCGGTGACGGCGATTTGCGTCCAGAATACGAAAGACAGAGTGCTGCTTACGGTTTGGAAAAAAAGATTATCTTCCGTGGCCGCCTCGACGAAAACGGCTTAATCCGTGCTTATCAAGAAGCGGATTTTTTAGTTCTACCATCGATAAATAGCAACGAGGCTTTCGGTATAGTCGTTATAGAATCTTTAGCTTGCGGCACCCCGGCCATCGTTTCTGATTTACCCGGCGTCAGACAAGTCTTCCAAGAAGGAAAACATGGTTACCTGATTAAAGCCGGCGAAGCGGCTAGTTTAAAATCGCTCCTGGAAAAAATAATTGCCGGTTCGGACTGGCAGAAAATGCGTCCAGATTGCCGCCATCTCGCTGAAGAACGCTATAGTGAAAAAGTAATCAGAAAAAAATTAGAATCACTATTTTCATGAAAACTTTATTCATCAACAACCTTTATACTCCCTACGATCGCGGCGGCGCGGAAAAAGTCGTTGAAAAAATGCTGGAAAAAGAATTGGCTGAAGGACGGCAAGCGATACTCCTCACCGGCTTAAGACCTAATGATAAACGGCCAGAAAATAAATTCCCTACCTATTATTTTAATTCTGATTATCAAGACTTAAAAGATTATAGCTACATCCGTCGTTGGTTTTGGCATTTATCCGATATTTTTTCTATTTCTAAATATCTTCAAATAAGACGCTTATTAAAAAAAGAAAAGCCGGACCTAATAATAAGCCATAACCTAAGTGGCTTAGGTTTAAGTTCTTTTCTGGCTATCAGGCGTTCAGGCATTGAACATTATCACTTCTTGCATGATATACAATTACTCCACCCTTCCGGTCTTATGATTATCGGCCAAGAAAAAAATATTGATTCTTGTGCCGCCTTAATCTATCAATCTATAAACCGACGATTATTAGCTTCGCCAAAAAAAATAATTTCCCCTTCCCGCTGGCTCCTGGAGATACACCAAGAAAGAGCTTTCTTCCCCCAATCAGAAACAGCAATCCAGCGATTAGAAGAAAAAATAAATGATAGCGAAAGAGAAAAAGACAAAAAAAGATGGCTATTTGCTGGCCAATTAGCAAAACACAAAGGAATAATTTTCTTATTGGAAGCTTGGAAAAAAATAGATGATCCAAATTTGCATCTTGAAATCGCTGGCGATGGCCCAGAAATGACAACGGCAAAGAAAATCGCGCTATCAGACAAGAGAATAAATTTTCTAGGACGCCTCAAGCAAGAAGATTTAAAAAAAACCATGGACCGAAATGGCTTTCTAGTTGTTCCCTCCCTCTGCTACGAAAACTCGCCGACTGTCATTTATGAAGCGCGACGGGCAGGCATGGGAATACTCGCCGCTGATAATGGCGGCATTCCTGAAATAATCGGTCCTAATGGACACCTGTTCTCAGCCGGTAATGAAGACTGTTTGATAAAAAAAATAAGAAACCTTTCATCATAAAAACATCCCACTTGGGATGTTTTTTATTTCTTGGGAAAAAATTTCTTTCCTTTTATCTTGTCTGGCAAATATTGCTGATTACTTGAATCTTCTAGCGGCGTATATTTATAATCGCGACCATAATCCAACTCCTTCATTAATTTTGTCGGCGCGTTACGCAGATGTAATGGCACCGGCAAATTACCAGACGACCTAACTTCGCTTAAAGCTGAATTATATGCTTGATAGGCGGCAATGCTCTTAGGCGATTTAGCTAAATAAGCGGCTAGATGAGCTAAGTTAACGCCGCACTCCGGTAAGCCGATATTACGGCAAGCCTCAAAAGTAGCGGTCGCTAGCATTAAAGCGCTGTTATTGATCAGGCCGACGTCTTCTGAAGCGAAACGTATTAAACGCCTAGCGATATATAAAGGATCTTCCCCCGCTTCAATCATTCTCGCTACATAGTAAACAGACGCGTCAGCATCGCCACCGCGCATTGATTTATGAAGGGCGGATATAAGATTATAATGTTCTTCACCGTTCTTATCATAAATCAGGTTCGGCTTGTCCACTATCTTTTTAATCAAAGCCTGATTAATCTTTTCGCCGCTCTGAAAAGCTGTTTCCAGGATATTTATCGCCCGTCGAGCATCGCCATTAGCCAGTCTAGCGACAAGCGGCGGCACGGATTTATCAGTCTTAGCTTTTAATTTCTTGGCGGCACGACTTACTATCTCTTCCAATTCCGATAAAGACAAACTGTCTAAAACAACGACTTTCGACCGCGATAATAAGGCGCTATTAACCGAAAAACTAGGATTTTCCGTAGTGGCACCGATAAAAGTAATAGTCCCGTTTTCAACGTAAGGCAGAAGGGCGTCTTGCTGGGCTTTATTCCAACGATGTATTTCATCAATAAAAAGTATGGTTTTCTGCCCCAAACGACGACCACTCTGAGCCTTGTCGATAACTAATTTCAAATCCTTAACGCCGCTCCCGGTCGCCGACAACTCAACAAATTCCGATTTAGTTTCCCGAGAAATAATCTGGGCTAAAGTCGTCTTACCGCTTCCCGGCGGCCCCCAAAAAACCAAAGAAGAAACTCGATCATCCTTTATAGCTTGGCGCAACCAAGAATCAGGACCAACGGCTTTAAGTTGTCCAATAAATTCCTCTAGATTCTTCGGCCGCAAAGAAGCGGCTAAGGGCAAGTCCATAAAATTAAGACTTGTGATTTTCTTTTCTTTCCTTCTTTAAAAGCAGATAAGAATAAACCGGCAAAACAAAAATCAAAATAACAACAGCGGCGGCGAACAAAGCCACCTTGAAAGAAGCGCTGGGCACGAAAGCAGAAGCCGCCATCAATAAACCAGCCGAAGAAAATACCCATAAGCCTGCTTCATGCGTCTGCTGCCAAACTTTTTCCGAAGATAAAGTCCAAGGAGTGCGGACGCCCACGAAAAAATTACTTTTCGTCTTGGCCATCAAGAATCCTAAAAAGATAAACAAAACGCCAACAATTATCGGCACCCAGAAAGAAATATCAACGGGATAGCCGAGTCCATTCAAGCCGGTTAAGATTGACATCAATAAAAGGAAGGCGATTATCAATTCCTTTATCCGGCGGTAAGAAGAGGCAAACTCGCGATAAGCCTCTTTCTTAGGATCTATTTCCGGCAAAAAAACTAACAGCAAATAAATGAAGGCGGCTAACGACGGCATCATAAAAGCCGCTAAAGCGCGAGAACTATAGCCATCAACCTGTCCATTAATATTCCAATGAGTTGGCACTTCTTCGGGAAAATGCTGGTAGAAATAAATACCCAAAGCAAAACCGCCGATGAGCATCAAGAGTGGCAAGCACTCCGATTTTAACCATGATTGTTTACTTTCTGACATATTTTTTAATTATTATGATGACGCGCTTTATTCTTTATAAAAACCTTGAACATAGTCGGCACAATGAATAAGGTTAAGAAAGAAGATAGAAGTAAACCAAAAATAAC
>CAYPAS010000056.1:0-6038 GCA_964408785.1 uncultured Gammaproteobacteria bacterium
CCAGCGTTTAATGGATGAATTCAGTTTGACTCAGGAAGAAGCGGCTAAGAAAGTCGGCAAGGCTCGCTCTAGCGTGGCTAATTGTTTGCGCCTCTTGTCTTTACCGGAAGAAGCTCAGGCCGCTTTAGCTTCGGGCAAAATCAGCGAAGCTCACGCTAAATACCTTTTAGGTTTAGAGGGTCGGGAAAAACAGGTGAATGTTTTACGTAAAATAATCCGTCAGAACCTAACCGTCGCGGAAACTGATAAAGAGATACGCCGTTTAGGCGGCACTAAGGCGGCTAAAGCCAAAAACTACTCCGATGAAGATAAAGAAAATGTTTTGTCGGCCGCTTTCGGCACCAAGGTAGAAATAAAACGTTCGGCCCGTGGCGGTAAATTACTCTTTAGTTTTTATAGCGACGAAGAATTACATAATTTAATGAAAAATTTGACCGAATAGAAACATGTCCTTCGTCCATCTCCACAATCACAGCCACTATTCACTCCTCGATGGTTTAACCAAAATCGAGGAGTTAGTTTCTTATGCGAAAGAGCAGGGATCGCCAGCGGTCGCGTTGACTGATCACGGTTCGATGTATGGCATTATTGAATTTTATCAAAAAGCCAAGAAGGCTGGCGTTAAGCCGATACTCGGCGTAGAAACTTATTTAGCGCAAAATTCCCGTTTTGATAAAAGCACTAGAGAAGACGCGCGCAGCTACCATCTTTTATTGCTGGCTAAAAATATCGAAGGCTATAAGAATCTTATTGCTTTGGTTTCCCATGCTCATTTGGAGGGTTTTTATTATAAGCCGCGCGTCGATTGGGAGCTGCTTAAGAAGCATCACGAAGGCTTGATTGCTTGTTCTGCTTGTCTGGGCGGCGAAGTGCCGCGTTTGATAAGCGCTGGCAAACTTGAAGAAGCAAAAAAAAGAATTTTGGAATATAATGAGCTATTTGGCCAAGGAAATTATTATTTGGAAATACAGGATCACCCAGAATTAGAAGGGCAGGAAGAAGTTAATCGCCAGATGATTGCTTTTTCTAAAGAGCTTGGCGTGCCTTTGGTGGCGACTAATGATGTCCATTATTTTAAAAAAGAAGACGCGGAAGCTCAAGATATATTATTGTGTTTGCAGAATAAAAAAAAGCTGAGCGACACCGATAGAATGACCATGATTGGTCACGGCGATTATTCGATGCGTTCGAATAACGACATGATTGCCGCCTTCAGCCATGTACCGGAAGCGATTGAAAATACTTTGAAGATCGCCGAAATGTGTAATGTTGAAATAGAATTAGGCAATATCCAGTTGCCTTGTTTCGAAGTGCCGGAAGGTTATGACGGTAATTCTTATCTGCGGGAACTTTGTGAACGGGGAATCGCTAAGCGCTATCCGGTCGCCGGCGAAGAAGAAATGGCTCGAGTCAGGGAGCGTTTGGACTATGAACTTTCTGTCATTGCCAGGATGGGCTGGCCGTCTTACTTCTTAATCGTTTCTGATTTCGTTAATTGGGCAAAAAACAATAAGGTGGTCGTTGGTCCGGGACGCGGTAGCGCCGCTGGCTCTTTGGTTTGTTATCTGATAAACATCACCAACCTCGATCCTCTGAAATATGACTTGCTTTTCGAGCGTTTCCTTAATCCGGAACGTATTTCCATGCCTGATATCGATATGGATTTCGCCGATATCCGTCGTGGCGAAGTCTTAAAATACGTGGAAGGAAAATACGGCCAGGACCATGTGGCTCAGATTATCACTTTTGGAACCATGGCCGCTAGGGCAGCGGTGCGCGATGTCGGTCGTGTTTTGGATCAGCCCTATGATTATTGCGATAAGATTTCCAAGAGTATTCCGATGTTTACTAAATTGGATGAGGCTTTGAAAATAGTACCGGAATTAAAAGAGATGTATGCGAACGAAGCGGCCGCTAAAAGGATATTGGATTACGCCAAGCGTCTAGAAGGCGTCGCCCGTCATTCATCAACTCATGCTTGTGGCGTCCTCATTACTAAAGATCCACTAACTGATTATACCCCTATTCAATACGCCTCTTCCGCCGATAAATCCATAATCTCCCAATATTCTTTGCATCCAGTTGAAGATCTTGGCCTTTTGAAAATGGACTTTCTCGGTCTCAAGAACTTAACTATCATCGAATCGGCTTTACGGATAATCAAGAATACCAGGGGTTTGGATTTAAATATTGATGAAATTCCTCTGGATGATAAAAAAGCTTATAAGCTTTTCCAAGACGGCGAAACAACCGGTGTTTTCCAATTTGAATCTTCCGGCATGAAACGCTATCTGCGTGAATTGAAGCCGACTGTGTTTGAAGATATAGTCGCTATGGTCGCCCTTTATCGTCCCGGTCCGATGGAGTGGATACCGGATTATATTGCCGGCAAGCATCACAAGAAAAAAGTTGAATATCTGCATCCGAAGCTAGAACCGATATTGGCCAAGACTTATGGCGTGGCTATTTATCAGGAACAGGTCATGCAAATCGCTCGCGATTTAGCCGGTTTCAGTATGGGGCAAGCTGATGTTCTCCGTAAAGCGATGGGTAAGAAAATCGCCGCCTTATTAGCTGAACAGAAACAGAAATTTATTGATGGTTGTGTTAAAAATGGCGTTCACAAGGAATTGGGCGAAAAAGTCTTTTCCTTCATCGAGCCTTTTGCTGGTTACGGTTTTAACCGCAGTCATGCCGCTTGTTACGCGCTTATTGGCTATCAGACCGCTTATCTTAAAGCTCATTGGCCGGTGGAATTTATGGCCGCCTTGCTCACCTCCGACCAGGGAGATACGGATCGTGTCGCTATTGAAATAGAGGAGTGCCGCAACATGGATATCAAGATAATGCCTCCGGATATTAACGAATCATTTGATGCTTTTACCGTGGTTACCGCCGGCACTAAAGAAAATCGCGCGGTTACCGCTGAAGAAAAAGTCGACACTATCCGCTTCGGTTTGAAGGCGATAAAGAACGTCGGTGAACATATAGTCGATGAGATAATCGCCGAAAGGAAGCGTTCCGGCCAGTACGCGAATATATCGGATTTCTTAGAGCGGGTTACTGACAAAGATTTGAATAAAAAATCTTTAGAAAGCTTGATAAAAGCTGGGGCTTTGGATAATTACGGTGAAAGAGGCGCTTTGTTAGCGAACATTGAAAAGATGCTCAGCTTCAATAAGGAAATAGTAAAAAATAAAGACACCAGACAAGCCAGTCTTTTCGCAGAAATGCCTAGTGCCGTTAATAGTTTTTCTTTGGCGCCCGCTTCGCCGGCTGGACAAGCGGAATGCCTGTCTTGGGAAAGGGAACTTCTCGGTTTGTATGTCAGCGAACATCCGTATAATCTTTTCCGCCGTTATTTAAGCGGCTATGCCATTCCTTTGGCGAGTTTAGCTGGCCATCGCAGTGATGACCGGGTGGTTATCGCCGGTATAATTGCCTCTTCGAAAAAGATAATTACGCGCAAGGGCGAATCGATGCTTTTCGTTAAGATAGAAGATAATTCTAAGTCCACGGAGGTCTTAGTGTTTCCCCGTACCCTGAAAGAAACTCCTGATCTTTGGAGCGATGGCCAGGCGGTAATTATTGATGGCAAGGTTTCGGAAAAAGATCAGGAAATAAAAGCGATAGTTAATCACGCTTTTCCTCTCGACCCGCAAGAACCACAAAAAAGCGTCGACGCTTTCAAGCGTTTTCTCTTAGAAAATCCGCCCGCCCGCAATTTCCGTTTTTCTCGGGATAACGCCCCTTATAAAAATTCCAATAGCCAAGCATCATCTCCCAAGCCTAAGCAGGAAGAAAGGCCAAAAGCAGAGGAGGCGCCCCAGGTCGTAACCAGCGAACCGCCTTTGCGTTTGATAATATCTTCTGAATTAGCGGCCGATGATCAAAAGGCTTTGAAAGAATTATTCGCTTCTTATCCGGGGGCTTCGCCGGTGCATTTTAAATTGATAGTTAACGGTAAAGCGAGGGTTTTAAAAACGGCTTTTATGGTTGCTATTTCCGAAGCTTTATCTAAAGATTTAACAGAACGTTTTTCTGGAAAGATAAGGCTAGCTTCTTAGCTTATTTTTTATTGTCGTGCTTTTTAATTTTTGTTATAATGAGATTGATTAATCACAATCTCTTTTTTTATTGAAAATTAATAATTGTTTTGCTTATGCCGAAAAATAAGAGCGAGCTGGAAGCGCCTAAGAAGAAGGCGGTCAAACACAAGACAGCTTCTTCTAAAACAGAAAGCAAGAAGGCGCCGAAAAGCGTAAGGCGCGCCAAGCCGGTTTTCGTCGACGTTATCGAAGATGATGACGAATTAGAAGAAATAGAAAACGAAACTCCAAATCAGGAAGAATCGTTTACTAAGAAAACCGCTACTTATTCTTTAGAAAAAGAAGATTTTGATATTCAGAAAAATTTTTTCCAGCAATTATCCAGTTCTCGTGATTCTAAAAAATCCGAAGAGGAACTTGATTCGGAAAAAAGCAATGAAGTCCAGGCACCGCGCAAGGTTGGCCTTTATCGACGTTTAGTTATAAAATTTTTAGTTCTTCTCGGTCTTATCGCGATTGCCGTCGTTTATTTTTCTTTTTCAAAATTAACCGTCAATTTGGAATTAAAGGGAGAAACTATTAGCGACAATATGCTTTTCAAAGTTTCTGGCCCCAAGGCTTCTGTTACTTCCAGTAGCGATCCACGCCAGGAAATTTCTGGCAGTTTGAAAATGATTGATGTCGAAGCCAAACGTGATTATTTGTCTAGCGGCGAAAGCTATCAAGGAGAAGAAATTGTCGGTCGTGTCAGGATAATCAATAATTATAATAAATCACAGGCTTTAGTCGCCACAACCCGCTTGCTAAGTCCGGATAATAAGCTTTTCCGAATAAAAGAAGCGGTTAATGTTCCGGCTGGCGGCGAAGTTTCCGTCGATATTTACGCCGATAAACCCTCAGAAGAAATGGCTATCGCTCCGACCGATTTCACCATCCCGGGATTATGGGCCGGTTTGCAAGATAAGATTTACGCCAAGAGCGATACCGCTTTTGAATTTACGAAAAAGGTTAAAAAGTTCGTGACTGCCGATGATATCAGAAAAGCCAAGGATGATATCGCTGATGCTTTACTGCAGGCGGCTCGCCTCGAAGCGAATAACGCGGAAAGCGCAACTAGCGGCACGCTTTTTGAAGTCAGTGATAATCCGGAGAGTTCCTTTTCCGCTAAAGCCGGTGAGGCGGTGGAAAGTTTCAGTGTTACTACTAAAGGCAAGGTTTTAATCGTTAGTTATTCCAAGGATGAGACGGCTAAGATGATACAGGCCAAACTAAATCTTATTTTGCCAGATGATAAAGAATTAAGTGATTTTGATAGCAGCAAGATTTCTTACGTCCTAGACAATTATGACCAGGCAAGTGACGTGGCGACGATAAAGGCGGATTTCAGCGCTACCATGATTTTAAAGAGTGACGCGGAAATTATTGATCCGCGTCAGCTTATTGATTTAAGCGAAGATCAGATAAGCGCTTATTTGAAATCTCAGCCGGCTATCAAGGATTTTAATTTAGAATTTTTCCCAGCCTTTATCAAGAAAGCTCCGAGCCTTTGCGACCGCATCGAAATAAAAGTTAAATAAAACATTCGCTTGTATATATTAAAAAAACCGCTTTTAGCGGTTTTTTTGTTTTGCTTTATTAATTTTAAAATAAACCGAATAGAGTTTTTTCCTTAGTCTTTTTTACCGTTTGCCGTCCCGAATAAATATTTTTCGCTTCTTTGACGCTGGCTTTATCAATAATCATCGCTTTTAAAGCTTGGCCGAGCAGACTAGCCTCTTTTAAATCGCGCTGGTGCAAATTGCGGCCGATAGCTAAGCCGTTAGCGCCGACTCTTAATTGTTTTTCTAAGTCATTGAATATTTCCTCGGCCGGCCGGCGGCTGCTGCCGACGCAGATTACTTTAGTCCGGCCGGCGGCTTTTATTACCTCGCGGTAAGCTTCGGCAATTTTTTTATTAGCAGCTTTTACTGATTCAGCAGCATCTTTGAA
>CAYPAS010000057.1:0-5828 GCA_964408785.1 uncultured Gammaproteobacteria bacterium
TATTCCCTTAGAAATATAAGCGGCACCGACGCCCTTGGGTCCATATATCTTGTGCGCGGAAAAACTAAGAAGATCTATGCCCATCTTTTCTACGTCGAATTCTAAATACGGCACCGCCTGAGTAGCATCGGTATGGAAATAAGCGCCATTATCATGAGCTATAGCGGCCAAAGCGGCAATATCTTGAATAGTTCCGATTTCGTTATTAACCGCCATCACCGAAACTAATATCGTCTGCTTATCAACTATTTTCTTTAATGCTTCCGGTTGGATAATACCGTCGCTATCCGGCTGTATATATTCAATCTGAAAACCGGCGGCCGCTAGTTCCCTGGCCGATTCCAAGACGCAAGGGTGTTCAATGGCGGAAACTATCACTTTACGCCGCTTAGCATCTTGATTAGCTAGGGCTACGCCTTTGATTATCAAATTATTCGCTTCCGTCGCGCCAGAAGTAAAAATAACTGATTCTGGGCGCCCGTGCAGAAGTTTAGCAATTCTATCCTTAGCCGACATAAGATCAAGATAAGCGGCTTGACCTGGAAGATGAATAGAAGAGGCATTAGCGTATTTATCGCTAAAATAAACCTTCATATCAGCAAATACACGGGGATCAAGCCGTGTAGTCGCGGCATTATCTAAATATATATTCATATTTAATTCTTTATTAATAGCTTAACAGTGCTTTAGTATACCATTTTATTTACAGCTTGTCTATAAGGATAATTAAGCTAAAAATAGAAAAAACATCGGTTTTGCCGATGTTTTTTCTTTTGTTTTATTTCTCTAATTCGATGCTGTTTATAACAATATCTTCTATTGGCCGGTCATTCATTCCGGTCTCCGCTGACTCTATGGCGGTGACCACGTCCAAACCAGAAATCACCTCTCCGAAATTAGTGTGCTTACCATCGAGCCAAGGAGTTTCTTCGGCGGTGACAATAAAGAATTGTGAACCGTTAGTATTAGCTCCGGCATTAGCCATGGCCAAGCTGCCACGAAGCAATTTATGATCATTTATTTCATCAGTGAAGCGATAACCCGGACCACCGGTTCCCCAAAGAGAAACATCGTCACCCTTGCTTAAAGGATCGCCGCCCTGAATCATGAAATCCTTAATTACGCGATGGAATTTAACACCATCATAAAATCCGGCGGCCGCTAAATTCAAAAAATTGTTAACCGTTACTGGCGATTCCTGGGAATATAATTTGACTTCGATATTTCCTTTATTAGTCTTGAAAATCGCGCGCGAATATTCTCCCAAAAGATTCTTTTGTGAGCGTGGTTCACTAACAGTTGCTACGGACATAGTATTATTTTTATTAACCGAAGTTTCTTGATTAACGGGAGCGCCGGAATTTATCTGGACGCTATCATCAGCAATCAACGACGGCGCGTTTCCTTTTGAGGAAATGCCATTCTGTATTGTATTAGAACTTACTGCCGTTTGGCCGCCATTATCAGCTAAAGGCAAAGCCGAGGCTTCGTCTGAAGACGGTTGCCGGCCGCAAGCGCTTAAAGAAATCGCCGCCAAAGCTAACGGCAATAAAATAGTTTTTTTAATCATATTTTTAAACTTTATATTGTCTTTTTATCACGCTGTCATCCTTTTCTCGCTGTTCTTCTATCAAATCGCGCGCTTTCTGGCGCAATTCCGCTAAATCATAAGCTATTAATTCCTTGGCCGCTCCCAATAATTCTTCTTTTTCGTTGAAAGTCGGGTCTTCAATCACCCGCCCCAAAAGGACATCAAGTATCGCTCCAATTTTTGGTCCTGGCTCTAAACCTAAAGACGACATTAAATCATTGCCATTCAATTTTAACATCTTAACAGAAATCGGATCGTTCTGCACCTTCTCCATCATATATTGGAGATGGCGCAATTTATAGGGCATCGCTTTTTTGACGCCGGAACCGAGTCGATCCGCTACTCGCAAATCAATTAAATCGCGTAAATTACTAGCGCCGACCTTGACTATCAAGCGCCTGACAGAAGCGGCAGTCACCTCTCCGACATTATAATAAAACATGTGATTCCTCACAAGATTAACCACTCTTTCCCTTTCTTCGTTAGGAAATTTAAGGCGCTGCATTATCTTATCGCTTAATTTAGCACCGACATATTCATGATTATAAAAAGTCGGGATGCCGCCGATTATCTTCTTGGTCTTAGTCTTGCCGATATCATGCAGGAGGGCGGCCAAACGAACCGGCCATTCCTGACTGGGGCAATATTTCAACGATAAGAGATTATGCTTGAATACCGGATAGATATGATGCCGGCCTTGATCGACTTTTTCGCCGTCGCTCAATTCAGGAATTATATATTGCAAAAGCTTACATTCCTGTAAAAGCGCAATTCCCTCCGCCGGTCGCTCGGAAGCTAATATCTTAACTAATTCATCGCGGACGCGTTCTTTAGAAACAAACTTTATACTACCGGCTAATTTAACGATAGCTCTTTTGGTTTTTTCTTCTAAAGAAAAACCCAGCTGGCAACAAAACCGTATAGCCCTCAACATTCTCAAGGCGTCTTCTTTAAAGCGTTCAGCCGGTTCACCGACCGCCCTGATCACTTTATGGCGTATATCCTTAGCGCCACCAAAAAGGTCTATCGGTTCCGCTGGCTTATCGAGATCTATCGCCAAGGCGTTAACCGTAAAATCACGGCGCTCTAAGTCTTTATCTATTTCGCTTTCAAAAATTACTTTATCAGGATGGCGGCGGTCATTATAACCCTGTTCACTGCGGTAAGTAGTTATCTCCACGACATCCCTCAGTTCTCCATCGGGAAAATCCCTAATTGGCAAAAGAACAGTCCCGAAATCATTTTCATATTTCGCCTCAGGAAAAACAACCAGAACTTCTTCTGGACGGGCGTTAGTAGTTAAATCCCAATCATTGGGCTTTCTTTCCATGATAAAATCACGGACACAACCGCCGACTATGTATGACTGGAAAGACGCCGCTTTTAAACGGCGATCAATATCAATAATGTAATCTGGTATCAGCATAATTTCTTGTTTTTCAAATAGCCGTAAACTTCGGAGGCTAAATCATTTTCATGAGCCCGCCTTACTGGCCGATCCTTGTCTATTTCATAGAGAGCTCGGCGTCGCGCCTTGATTATTGATTCATCTGGATAAAGTTTTTGACCGCCACCATTAACACAGCCGCCCGGGCAAGCCATAACTTCTAAATAATCAAAATCACCAAGACGAGAACTAACTTTTTCAAAAGACGCTAAGCCGCTTATTATACCCAAGCGGATTTCCTTGCCAGCAATGCTTACCGTTTTTTCGGCAAGCCCTTCATTAAAACGCAAAGAGGCGAAAGAATCTGAATCGCTGGCCGCCTTTTCATCTTTTAAGAAATAAGCGGCGGAACGCAAAGCCGATTCCATAACGCCGCCCGAAGAAGCATAAATAGCCGCCGCGCCAGAACCGTTATTAAAAAGTTGTTTTTTACTTGCCGCTGGCGGCAAGGAATTAAAGTCAATATGGCGTTTTTTTAATATATAAGCCAATTCCCTAGCCGTCAAGACCAGGTCAACCAAAGGCCGACCTTGATAAAAATGCTCTGCCAAAGAAGCTTCGTGCTTTTTTGCCGTGCAAGGAACTACGGAAATTACCCTTATTTTCTCAGGGGCATTACCGGAAGAATCAGCCCAAAAAGACTTTAGCGCTAAAGCTGAGAATAAATGCGGCGAAAGCGATTTAGCCAGAGATGGTAGCAATTCTGGTTGATATTTTTTAACATAAGCCACCCAGGCGGGACAACAAGAAGTTAAAAGAGGTGATTTTTCTCCGCCCCGCAAACGCTCAATCAATTCTGATGATTCGTGTAAAGTGGTTAAATCAGCACCAAAATTAACATCTGAGACATAAGAAAATCCCAACGATTCCAAAGCTGAATATAATTTATCTTCACAATTTTCCCCCGGCTGGCCAGAAAAAAATTCACCAAAACTAACTCTTAAAGAAGGGGCGAATTGGATAACGCTTATAACCTTACCAGCCGCTGTTTCTTTCAAAATATTTTCCAGTTCCCCGCAAAAACTTTGTTCCTGAGCGGAAGCCGCCGGACAGGATAAAGTGCATTGGCCGCAATAAACACAAGCGTCTTCGTCTTTAGGGGCGTAGGTCGGATAACCGGATTCGTGCCTTTCTAAACAATCGACACTTTGCCTTTTACAGGCGGCCGAACATTCACCGCAACCGACGCATTGCTCCTCATCAAATTCCACGGCGCAAGAAAGCTTATGCATCTTAGAACGTTTTTTTCTTCCCGGCTCTTTTATCACCAAACCGTATTCCCGGCTCAAGGCTAAAATATCACAATCAGGAAAACTGATGCAATCAGCGCATTTCTTTTTATGTTCAACTAAGATCGCCGCTAAACCGGCCGCGTCATCCGGAGAAACTTCCCGCGCTAAGCGCAAAAGATGCTCGCGGCAGCTAGTTTTTTTATCATTTTTATCCATCGAAGCTATAACTACTTAATAAGACGGCCCATGAGGTTGGCTAATTCCACGAAACGGTTAGTATAACCCCATTCATTATCATACCAAGAAACTACTTTCAAAAGATCACCGCCGACAACCTTAGTGTTCTTTAAATCAACGATTGAACTATGGGAGTTGCCGATTATATCGCTAGAAACCAATTCCTCTTCCGAAGCTTCGACTAAACCGCGATAAGCGCCTTTGGAATTCTTGATGATAACCTTATTAACAGCTTCGGCGCTCGTTTTCTTGCCTAAAAGATAAACAGTATCACAAAGCGATCCCAGCGGCGTCGGTACCCTGACGGCTAATCCGTCAAAACGGTCCTTAAGCGACGGAATAGTTTCCGTGGTAGAAATCGCCGCCCCCGTGGTCGTCGGTACTATATTAATACCAGCCGCCCTGGCTCTTCGCAAATCACGATGCGGTCCATCAACTAAATTCTGATCGGCCGTATAAGAATGGATAGTCGTCATTAAAGCCTTCTTGATGCCGAAAGCGTCTTTAATAATTTTAGTTACCGGCGCCAAGCAATTAGTCGTGCAGGAAGCGCAAGAAACTATATCATCAGAAGCGCCAAGCTTGTCATGGTTAACGCCGATAACGATGGTTTTAACGCCGCCTTTTTTGGCTGGCGCTGACAAGACAACCTTTTTAGCGCCCGCCTGTAAATGAGCCGACAAAGCCTCACGATTAGTGAAACGGCCGGTGCATTCCAAAACTAAATCAACTTTCATTTCCTTCCAAGGCAATTCAGCCGGATCTTTTATGGATAAAACCGGTATCTTCTGTTTATCAATACTTATCGATTTCTTATCAGCCTTAATGTGTCTTTCGGAAGCGCCATAGCAAGAATCAAAACGTAAAAGGTGGGCAAGGACCGAAGGCTCAGTCAAATCATTAATAGCGACTACCTCTAAATCAGGAAAGCGCATATCGATGACTTTCAGCGCGGCTCGGCCGATGCGACCAAAGCCATTGATGGCTACTCTTATCTTTTTCATAAAATTATTTTTTTATTTCTATTATCTAAGCAAATTATAGCACGATTAAGATAAAATAAAAAACCAAAAGAGCCGTGTTTAGCGGCTCTTTTTTCCTCTTCTTCTTTTTTTATTTTTTTTCCCTGGATTTTCCTTTTCATTATTGGCTTCTGGATGCTTGGATTTATCCTCTTCATCACGACTCTTAGTAGAAACCCGGAAATCATCCGCCAAGGGATCTTCGTAATTGGCTGCCTTCTCGCGACTTTTTTCCTTGTCTTTCTTATTATGCCGATTAATATCTACTTCAATTATTAAATCCCTTTCATCTGGTTTTT
>CAYPAS010000058.1:0-5817 GCA_964408785.1 uncultured Gammaproteobacteria bacterium
TATCGAGGTCTTTCTCAACAGCATCCATGCCTCGGAGAGAACAGGCATACTCGTTCTGGACGACGAGGATCGGATACTCGCTTCGAGCGCTGTCATGAAGGATCTCGCGGCCAGAGATATCATTCCCCTGTCCCCCTTCAGCGAACTTGAAAGCAGTCCCCTGTCCTTCCTCTTCGATGCCCGGCAGGCGGAGGGCCGGGTATCCGTGAACGGCGAACATCTCGTCTGGAAGCGCGTGTGGAACACGCCCGGTTCCAGGCGGTATCAGCTCATCATAACTGCCCCGGCAGCGGATTTCCTCGACCATTTCCCTCTCCTGCAAAAGCGGGTCGTCGGTGTTTCGGCCCTTCTTCTTCTCCTTGTTATGCCTCTTGTTTTCATCGTCAGCCGCTCTATGAGCCGTTTCCTGGAGGTTCTCGCGGCGGACGCCAGGCGGATTCAGAACTTCGACTTTGCGGGGCGCATCCCCGATTCCTCTCCGATCATCGAATTCGAGGAGCTCGCCCGGGCCTTTCTGCTGATGAAGGAGACCCTCTCAGCCAGGACGAGGGCCCTTGAGGTTTCAGGTCAGAAGCTCGAACGGATCGTACAGTTAGGCATCGCCATGTCCGCGGAGAGTGATACTGAACGCCTGCTCGAGCTCATCCTCCAGGGAGCCAAGGAAATCTCACACGCCGACGGGGGATCGCTCTACCTCAAGGAGGAGGGCGAGTCCCTCGAATTCAGGATTGTCATCAACGAAAGCCTCGGAATCTACCAGGGGGGCTTGAGCGGACACCCCATTGTCATGCCCTCGGTGCCCCTGAGCCGCGGCGGAAAACCGAAACCGAATTCTTCCGCTTTGACGCCGAGGCGTCTGGCCGTCAAAAAATGTCCTAATTCATGGACAAAAACTAAGACGGAAAGAACGGCGACAAAGATTATAATAGTGAAAAACATAGGACTTTATATTTCCATTATGTCTTTTTCCTTGCGGTCGCGGATATCTTTTAGCTCTTCATTTTTCTTAGCGGAAAATTCATCCAATTCCTTAATAAAACGGAATTTATCATCCTCGCTGATTTCTTTATCAGCTTGAGCCTTTTCAATCGTGGTCTTTATTCCTTCCCGGTCGCCACGAAGCATTATACGGACTTTTTCCATTTTTTCATTTAATTTCTTTACCAAATCCTTGCGATTCTCTTCGGTTAGCGGCGGAACGGTCAAGCGAATCTTATCACCTTCGTTAACAACGCCTAAACCTAAATTAGCTTCAATAATCGCCTTTTCGATGCTTTTTATCACTCCTTTATCCCAAGGGGAAACAGTGATGCTGCGAGTATCGGAAACGGCGATATTGCCGACGGCGTTAAGAGGATTCATTATTCCATAAGCCTCAACCTGAACGCTATCTAAAACTGAAGGATTGGCGCGACCGGTTCGCAAAGAAGCGATGTCGCGACGAAAGAATTCTAGATGATTGATAAAATCATTCTGTTTTTCTTGTAAGTACTGGTTCATATTTTTATAAGATTAATTTATTCACTTAACGTTTTATCGTTCCTAAATACATGACATTGGGTGTTTGCGGATCAATAAGTAATTCTCTTCCCGCCCGCTTAGTCGGCAGCTTATTAGTTTTCCAGCTAACCCCGGCGTCAGAAGAGCGATAGAAAGTAGTGTCAGTAACATAATAAATATCATTGCTATCACTAGGATTTACCGCGATTGCGTTAATAGTGGCGCCATTTTCTGGCGGAATCAAATCTAAGGTTTCCCAGCTTATGCCGTTATCGGGCGAACGCAAAATCATTTTTTCGCTAGCCAAGAAAATCGTGCCGTCTTTCGGACTAATTATCAAATCACGGAAACTTGAACCGATATTCATATCACCGATAACATCATCAAGATCCAGCCAATTATCTACGTTAAAATTAGTTTCGATATTTTCTGAATTACTAGGATTGGTCTGAGAATTGGAAGTGAAACTATAAATTTCATTATTAGTCGTGGCCACAAAAATCAAACGGCTATCTAATGGTGAAATTATCAAACGATAAATACCCTTGCCCAAACGTTGGATAGTGCGCCAATCTTCCCCGCCATCAATACTTTTTATTATTTCGCCGCGAGAAGTGCCGATATAAATATTCCGAGAATTCTGCTGATCGACGGCGATGGTGTTAACGCTCACCCGACCGTCATTATCAAAATAAACCTGCTTCCAAGTTCTAGTACAGTCATCAGAGCGATAAAGGCGATTGGCTAAGGCCGCGTAAACTACGCATTTATCACGAGGATCGACTTTAACATCGCTGATAGTCGCCTGCGGTAAAGCGGCAACCTGGTTCCAGCCCTTAGTCGCGTTATAAGTATAAAAAAGGCCGCGATCAAAAGTCGCTAGATAAAGAGCCAAATGATCTTGCGGATCAAATGACATCAAATTAACATTAACCTCCCCGATTGATTGCGCTCGCCCATTAGTACTTGGAATACTAGCAACAGAACGCCAGCTTTCACCGCTATTAGTCGACAAGAAAAGACTGCTGTCCGCTGTCTTGGTGCCAACCGTTGCCGAACCGACGGTCAAAGAACAGCCGGAAAGGAACAGGGCGGTTATCGCGATAATTAATAAATTCTTTTTCATATCTATTTATTACAATCTACATATTAATGACAATGTGCTCTAATATCAAGCGGGGGTTAACATTGGCTTCCAGATATTCTTTAGCCTGAACGCAAAGCTTTAAATAGGAAGCCAACAAACTGCGGGGATTACCATTACTTCTTTTATCCAAAAAAGCCAAGACATCCTCTAAAGTTCCCAATAAAGCTGAATGCTGTAAGCGCTCTTTTTCGCCCAAAGAAAGCATAACCAAATCCCTAGACAAACCTTCGGTCATAGCAATCGCCGTTTTCGCTTCATTATAGGCTTCTTCGCTCCAAGATTGCCCGCCCAACAATTTATCTATCAGGCGGAAGCGAGAGAAAAGATCTAGCTTAGGAATTTCTAACCAAGCGGCCGCCTTATCGAGATAAGCGCGATAAGCCTCCTGGTCTTCAAGATATTTAACAGCAACTAAGGGACGGCCCAAAGAAATATTAGAAATATCTTTAGCCAAAGAACGATTAGCACCCTTTTCTTTAATCAAATAATCATAAATGATGCTGGAAGCTACCGGATAAAAATTCAGAACCTGACAGCGGGAAATTATCGTCTTTGGCAGATTATCTTCACTGCTAACCAAAAGAATTATGACTGCCCCCGGATTAGGTTCTTCTAAAGTCTTGAGTAAGGCATTTTTAGCTTCAATGCTTAAAAAATCCGCCTTTTTAATAATGCCGATACGAAAACGCCCGGCAAAAGTTCCCAAACTCATTTCTTTGATAAAACCCCTAACCGCCTCTATAGAAATATTTTTCTTACCTTCTTCTGGTTGCAAGACGGAAAGATCGCTATCAAAGCTGTTTTCCGTCGTCTCTCCCTGTAAATTATGAGCGAAAGCCAAGGCGACCGTCGATTTACCTAAATCATCCGGACCGGCAAAAACATAGGCTTGCGCGATTTTATCGTTCTTCAATCCTTTCTTCAAAAAATCTATCGCTTGTCGATTGCCTATTTCCGGCCAAGAATTTTTAGCCATAATTAAAATTTTAAAGGCGTGTCTTCTTCCATCTTTGCCGCGTTGCTAACGGTTATTGCCACTGTCTGATAGCTCTTATTAGCCGCTTTGAAAGCTTTGCCATATTCCAATTTATTCTTAGCTGTATAAACAGCGACGTAATTTCCTGCCGCTAAAGAATAATAAGCGGAGCGATTGCTAAGCTTTAAAGTGCCGACTAAGCGATCGCGATAATACTTTCCTTGATCATACAAGAGCGAATAAAGCCTAACTGATTCACTGCTTGAAACCGTCTGTCCTAAGCCGCCAGCCAAAGTAATTCTGGTCATGTTGGCCACCGGATCATAGATATTATTGCGTCCGCCGATTATCCCGATATTCCAAAACATATTCGTCTGCCCCAAATCATCAACTACTGCTAAAGCATAAACGCCTTGGCGATATTCAAAGCTGAAGCGGCCGGAATTATCTGTCTTGGTCTTAAGAAGTAAATTTCCTAAAATCCAATTCTTGCCATCAGAAAGCTGTTCATAGAGCCGGACTTCCCTGGCGGTCATTAATTTCTTGCGTCCGTCGCGAACCGTGCCACCGAGGCTGCTGAAATTATAATTTAAAATATAATCCCTATCAGTCGACATGCGGATATTATACCAAGTCGAAACTACATTGCTTTTATCCTTGCTGGTAATCGCGTAAATCCCTGACTGGCCGCTACGGTAAGGATTATAAGCCGCCACATAAACTAATGTCTGGCCATTGCTGTCGGTTTTTAAATTAGCAATCAAATCGCTATCGCTAATTACCGGTTTAGAATTAGCGTCAAATCGCTGGGCATACAAAGAAAAGCTGTAATTAGCGCGAACCCGATTCTGGCTATCGCGCAAAGTGATAAGAAGCATAGGAATTTGCATCTCAAAATATCTATCACTATCGCAAGCGAATTTGGCGGCATCATAAAACCAAAAATCACCAGAATCACTTTTTTTATCCCAAATCTTTACCGCATAAGTCTTTAAAGGATCTGGCTTGAAAGTCGGTGAGGCTTGACCGTTAGAATCAAAACTGCCGCTAGCCACCTTCTTGCCCGCCTTTGGCAAATTACGATTATCATAATCCTGTTCATAAACTTCATACTTCAAGGAAGCAATCGGTTTGCCAGTAAAAGTCGTTAAATAAAGATAAAGTTTAGAAGTGTTTTTACAGCCAGTGCTAGATGACCAACGTTGATCAGAGGTCAAAGTCATCGTGCTTCTCTTTCCTTCGGTTACATCGGCATTCCAAAAATATTGATAATTACCGTTACTGCCCTTAACCGCCAAAACATAAGTATCGGGATTTACTTCGTATTCCCCGTAGTAATCATCTCCGATAGTAAAATTACCAATTTTATCTCCGGCTATTGGCATGTTACCGGCGCCCAAATCCTGTTCATAAACTTCGACCTTGGTGCCGCTAGGAAAAGCGCTGCCATACTGGTCCTGCAAACGGACACGCATCATGCTTATATAGTAATTAAGGGTATTTAACTGACCATCATAAACACGGATATCTTTTTTAGAAAAAGTCCGGCTATTACGGCTGAATTCTATCGTGTAAAAATCACTTAAATCACGATTAAGGGAGCGCAAACTGCCTTGAGGAACATAAAAACGGACCTGACCGCTAGAGCCGGTGCTAGCCGACAACACTTTAACTTTTTTCTTAGATGTTAATCCGCCACTGCTATCAACTATTTGTGAATACAATGAAATGGTCGTATTGGTTAATTGTTTGCCATCAGCATCGTAAAGACTCAAGGCTATACCGCTTAAATTAATAACCTTAGTGCTTTCTTCGCCGCAGGAAAATTCGTTGTCATAAAACCAAAAATCGCCATCAGATGAAGTGGAGAGACTGACTTTTATGGCGTAAATCGCGGAAAATTCTTTATTAGTCCAAGATAAAGAAGCTTGTCCTAAATTTTCATTGGTGCGGCCACTGGCGTAACTTTTATTAGGCTTGGATTGGCCGTTGTAATCAGTAGTCTGGTCATAAACTTGTACGGAGGCCTTGGGAATAAGTTTTCCCGAAGAGTCACGGACGACAAAATTTATTTTTGTCCGCTCCTTACAGACCTCATCCGCCTTAACCGGCTGAATAAGAAAAAAACCAAAAACAGCCGCTAACAGTAAGGCAAATAATAATCTAATCTTTAAATGTTTCATATATTTTCCTT
>CAYPAS010000059.1:0-5666 GCA_964408785.1 uncultured Gammaproteobacteria bacterium
CAGGATGAAAACCTGGTGTCCTAACCACTAGACGAAGGGACCAACTAAGCGCCTTGTAAACAAAAACCTGAATTTTAGCGCAATTCATTTCTATTTTATAGATAAGATTAGTTCCTGTCAAGACAAAGCGGGGTTGTCTTTTTTCATAAACAGACTACAATATTCCATATGTATATCCTGGGAATAGAAAGCAGCTGTGATGACAGCGCGGCTAGCGTGCTAGATTATAATCCTGATTCCAAAAATCTGGCAGTTTTATCAAATATAATATCCTCTCAAATAGAAATCCACAGCAAATATGGCGGCGTTATCCCGGAAGTGGCAGCACGCGAGCACGTCTTAAATATACTACCGGTTATTGATGAAGCTCTTTCGGCCGCTAAAATAAACCCTAACGACTTAGCAGCTATAGCGGTCACCAAAGGCCCCGGCCTCATCACCTCCCTAATCACCGGCCTAGAAACCGCCCGATCATTGTCTTTTGCCTGGAAAAAACCTCTAGTCGGCGTCAACCATATAGAAGGTCATATTTACGCTAATTTTATTAATCCTGACTTTAATATAAAATTACCGGCGATAATCCTGACCGTTTCCGGCGGGCACACTATCCTGTTACACATGGACGAAAACAGGTTAATTAAGATAATTGGCGAAACTAGGGATGACGCGGCGGGCGAAGCTTTTGACAAGGCCGCTCAAATGCTCGGTCTTGCTTATCCTGGTGGTCCAGCCATATCAAGAGAAGCGGCCAAGGCAAAAAATCCGGCACCTTGCCAATTACCCCGGCCAATGCTCAACTCGCCCGATTATGATTTTTCTTTTTCCGGCCTAAAGACTGCCTTGCTTTATGCTCTTAAAAAAGATTCGAACTGGAAAGACGGGATTCCTGAATATTGCCAAGAATTCCAGCAAGCAGTAGTTGATATACTAAGCGCCAAAACCATAAAAGCCGCTAAAAATTACCAAGTGGCCAGTGTTATGTTGGCTGGCGGAGTCAGCGCCAACAAAAGCTTGCGAGAATCTTTAGCCGCGGCCGTTTCCCAAAAATTACCAGGCCGAGAATTTCTCTGTCCTAAACCGCAATACACGACAGACAACGCGGCCATGATTGCCGCCGCCGGAGCTTTTAAGTTAGCCGCCGGACAAAGCTCTGATTATCGCGATATAAAAGTCGACGCCTGTTTACAATTAAACTGATATCCGCTAGAATCTTTATAGCCGGTTCGATGGCGAAGTGGTCTAACGCGGCAGTTTGCAAAACTGTTATTCGTGGGTTCGACTCCCACTCGAACCTCAATAAGCCCCATTAAATGGGGCTTTTTGATAAGCTGTGGAAAACTTGTGCTCTTTGTGCAAAATTTCTTATTTTCTGTCTATTACAGTCTAGACTTAAATTTAAAAATAAAAAAATAATTATCTAATATTAAACAAAATATTTAAAATATCTAATATTACAGCCAATCTATTGACTTATCAACAATCCTTTGCTAAAATATAGACAGTTAGTTCTTTTTTAAAAAAAATTTCCTGACTAAAAGGCCAAAAAAAATGTCTAACAAGAGACAAAAAGATTTTCTTGTAAGCCATTTAAACGGCCAAACAAAAAAACCTTTAATAAAAAGGTTACAAAATTTTAAATCTTTCTTTAGTCAGGAAAGATCATAATCCTCTGTATAGAGGATTGAGGCTCATTCGTCGCCTTATTTATCACTTTCTCTCACGAGGAAGAACACATTTGATAAAAAACGGCACGACATGGGCTTCTTTTTTTATAAAAAATTTGGCAAAAACACTCTTTTCCGCTATACTCGGAACGTAATTAAAAACTATGCCATTATCTATCGGAATTGTCGGTTTGCCTAATGTTGGCAAATCAACTTTATTTAATATTTTAACCAAAAAAGGCGTCGAGGCCGCCAATTACCCTTTCTGTACCATCGATCCCAATGTCGGTGTCGTTAAGGTTCCCGACAAACGCCTGGAAGCTTTAGCAGAAATATCCAAACCAAAAAAAATCATCAATACCACTATTGAATTCGTCGATATCGCTGGCTTGGTGGCTGGCGCTCATAAGGGCGAAGGTCTTGGCAATCAATTTTTGGCTCACATTAGAGAATGTGATGCCATCTGCGAAGTGGTCCGTGATTTTAAAGATGAAAATATTATTCATGTCGATGGGCGCATTGATCCTGTCAGCGACCGCGAGACAATAAACATGGAATTAGTTTTTGCCGATTTAGCTAGCGTTGAAAAACGGCTCGACAAAGTCCGCCGCGAAGCTAAAAGCGGCCAAAAAGAAGCCATTATCGAAAGTGCGGTTTTAGAAAAAATATTTAATAATCTTAGCCAAGGAATATCTGTCCGCGATTTAGAATTAAACGAAGAAGAACAAATATTAATCAAGAGTTTTAATCTATTAACAGCTAAACCGATAATATATCTGCTAAATATTGACGACAAGCACGTTAAACAAGAAATATTCGACCCCAAAGACCGCTTGATACGTCTTAATGTTAAACTAGAAGAGGAAATTGCCAATCTTCCTGAAGAAGAGCAGGCGGAATTTATTAAAGAATTAGGCCTAGAGAGAAGCGGCCTTGATTTGCTTATCCAAAGTGCCTATCAAATATTGAATTTAGAGACCTTTTTTACTACCGGACCGGATGAAAGCAGGGCCTGGACAATAAAAAAAGGAGCAAAAGCTCCGCAAGCGGCGGGAGAAATCCACACTGATTTTATCAAGGGCTTTATCCGCGCTGAAGTAATCAACTGGGAAAAATTCATCGAAGCTGGCAGTGAAGCAAAAGCCAGAGAACTGGGAACTTTACGCACTGAAGGCAAGGATTATATAGTCAAGGACGGCGATGTCTGTAATTTCCTAATCAATCGCTAAATCTTTTCTAAAACGACTATTTCACGATACACTTTTTGTCCCGGCCGGCCATAAATAATGGTCGGTCTTTTGTTTTCTTTGACAAAACGGCTTTTCTTAAAAGATTCCGGCAAAACTTCTATCATTTTAAAACCGCTATAATCTGGGTTAATCTCTCTTTGGCCGTAAAACAAAGGCCATACCATAACCACTCGGCCACCGCTTTTTAAAATCTCCTTAAATTGCCTAATTGCTCCCGTGTATAAACCCTCTAATTCCGAAATAACACTGGCAAAATCTAAACGACCGCGCTGTGGTCCTAAATACGGTTCAGTAATCACGGCATCAAGACTAGCAGCCTTAATAAATTTAGCTAAAGCCAGCACATTTCTATTCTTTAATTCTAGACGCAGATTCTCTATCTTATAAAGCTCTTTTATCCAGGAAATATTCTTATAGCTGTCATCAACCGCTTTCTGAGAAATATCACTACCACAAAAACTCCTATAACCCATAATCATCGCTTCGGTTAATATAGTACCAGAACCACAAAAAGGATCAGCTATTTTAGCAGAAAAATCATTAAGTTTAGCTAAATTTATCATTATCTGAGCTAGTTTAGGCGGAATCATTCCCGAAAGATCGTCGCGGGCCGGGCGACCGTAATCACGGCGGGAAAGATCTTTAAATGGCTGGACGGCTCTTGTTTCCCCTAGATACCAATAATTATTATCGCCGGCAATAATCAATTCCAAGCCCTTTTTCAAAAGCTTATTCTGAGAAACCACAACGCTAGATAGAGTTTTTTCACGGCTAACGACAAAACGAGCGCTTATTCCCTGTTCCTGGAAATTTTTTTTCAAAGATAAGCCAATTTTTTTGCTATCCACAAGTTTTTCTCCATAAACAGAAATCCCATAATTAAATTTGGAATCAGCCGCTTGTGATTTTTTTGCCAGCAAGATTTTTTTTGCTTCCTTCTCTAATTCCCCTTTAATATTAGCCGGTAATTCCGCTAGTATCCGGCCGGCCTTTATCGTTCCCCCTAAACGGGAGATAAGATTTTCCTCCGACAAATCTTCATCAATTTCCGCCAAGAAAAAATCCGGCGATAATAGCTGGTGTTTTCTAATCTTTAGAACAGAAAAGATTTCTGCTAATGATAAGGCAGTGTTGTTGCCGAGGACAAAAAAGTATTTCATATTGTCTTTATCATATATTAAAAAGCGACGCTTTGGCAATTAAGCAAGAATAAAAGCCTGAAGCTCTTGATTTTTATAAAAAAACCTGCTATTATCTAAACACAACCTGATACCAATATCTTTCCCACATTCCGGATTATCCGGGATAATTTCCGACAAAGAGCGGAAATTAAAGGTATTCTTTAAGACCCAAGTCTCTGAGAATACTTGGGATTTTATTTATCAAGTAATTTATTAACGACGCTTTAACTAGCATTGAGACCGGCTTTCAATATTTTTAAAACGTCTACTATTATTATAAACTATGTCAAAAAGCAAAGCAGCCGGCATGAAACATTATGAAATCCTGTTTATCGTGCCGAACAAGTTTACCGACGACGAAGCTAAAAAAGTAGCGGCTTACGTCGAAAAGGTCCTGACCGAAAATGGCGGACAGGTCACTTATTCAGAGTATTGGGGCAAAAAGCGCCTAGCCTATGAAATCAAGCATAATGCTTTCGGCTATTACGGCTTATTTGAATTTGATCTAGAAGGGAAAAATCTGGCCAAAATCGATAACACCTTAAAATTATCGACCGATGTTCTCCGCCACTTAGTAGTTGTTAAAAAAGCGAAAACCGAAGAGGAAATCGCTCGCAACGCCGCTATCAAAGCGAAGATCGATTCCAAAAAAGCCAGCGAAAAGAAGGCGGAAAATAAAGAAGAAGGCACCCCGGCCAAGGCAGAAAAAGCCAGCAAGAAAGCTTCTTCTGATAAAGCCGACCTCAAGGACCTCGACGAAAAACTCGAAGGTATCTTGAACGCCGAAGACTTAATCAAGTAATCATCTTATCCAGTTTAAGCTGGATCTGCTAAAAATATGAATCTTAACAAAGCTATGATCATCGGCAACTTGACTCGCGATCCGGAAATCCGGAACACGACCAGTGGCCAAGCCGTCGCTTCTTTCTCGGTAGCGACCAATCTAGTTTGGACGGACCAAAGCGGTCAACAGCAGAAAAAAACTGAATTCCACAACGTCATTGCCTGGAGAAAACTCGCTGACATCTGCTCCCGCTATCTTCATAAAGGCTCTAAAGTCTTTATCGAAGGACGCTTGCAGACTACTGACTGGACCGGACAAGATGGCGTCAAACGTTATCGCACGGAAATCGTCGCTGAAAATATGATCATGCTCGATGGTAAATCGGGCAACGGTCCGATTGGACCTTCTAACGGCGGCAATGATTCAGTGATCGAAATCCCGGAAGATAATATCGGCGAAGAAGAAATTCGCGTCGAAAATATCCCCTTCTAATCTATAATTAAAACTATGAATACCAAGAAAACCAAGGAATGTTATTTCTGCGTCAATAATCTGGAAGTCGATTATAAAGATGTCCGGACTTTGAAGCGCTTCGTCAATTTTTACATGAAAATGTTACCGGCTAGCCGCACCGGCGCCTGTGCCTGGCATCAGCGCAAATTAGCTATGGCTATCAAGCGCGCCCGCACCATGGCCCTCCTTTCCGCTACTCACAAATAATTTTTTGCCTATGTTGAATTTTAACGAAATCAAGACCGGCAAGGTCATTAAAGTCAACAGCGAACCA
>CAYPAS010000060.1:0-5611 GCA_964408785.1 uncultured Gammaproteobacteria bacterium
CGGCATCGGTGATAGCAGTGCCGCTAGCGGCAACGGTGCTAGAAGCGGTCAAAACATAAGAAGCATTGAAACGGTTAGCGCTTAAAGCAGCTTCGTTAGCAATTTTTCTGTAGTTAGTACCGTCGAAGTAGAAGATATCGGAACCGCTGGCATTCTTAACCAAGGAACCAGCCGGGTATTGGCCGACCGGGAGGGCAGAGCCCACAGTGTAGTTGGTGAAGAAAGCATCAGCAACGTCGACGACTCTCTTGCTCCAGTTAGTACCGTAAAGAGCAGAAGCCTGAGCTTCGCTCTGGATCTTCCTTAAAACGCCATTAGGTTCAACAGCGTAAACGGAAGGGTCAGTAGTGATTTTCACTAACTTGGTGCCCGGTCTCATGGTAACGTTAGCGCCGAGCGGATAGCTCTGCAATTCAGAGGCAGGAATAGTGATAACGCCGCTGAAATCAGTGTACCAAGAGAAATAGGTTTCAGAGTTAGGGAAAACATATCTCTTGCCATCAGCACCTAAGTAATAAACGGAAGAATTGCCAGCCATCTTGATCAGGTCGCCAGCCGAGGCAGAAGCCTTGACGGAAACGCCGAACGGAAAGCTCATAGCAATAACCGATAATACCATTACGCTGACGGATAAGAACTTGCGTAATTTTTTCATAATTAATTCTTAATCCGTTATCTATGTCCTGACAATAGTAGTCAGAAACGCTAAATAACGGTTTGGTCGATTTGCGTCCGTTTCCCTTCTCTCCGATTATCGGAGTAAATCAGTCGGAATCCCGCTTCACCAGCCCTAAGGCTTAAAGCGAAGGCTGACTGATTTTCGAATGAAATTCCGCCAGCCAAACGCGGGTTGCCCGCTGGCTGGAGAAAAGCTTAACCGATTTACGTAGATCTTCGACGATCTAGGAATCGGAAATGCAAATCGAATCTTTGTAATTTATAAGGGACAAACCGCTTGACCGAAAAATTTTGGGAAATTTCTCGGGAGCTCGACCTTGAATAGGTCTGCCGATCCGGTCTTAAGATGAATCTTAAAATGCGGATCTGTTAATTTATCTCTATCAGCTTCCAAAGAGGAGGACGTATCTTCCAGTAAGGTAAGACTGAGGTCCAGAGATAAACTAACAGACTAACACTTTAAAGATATATCTGGCGCCAAGCCGGCTTTTAATCGCCGGCACGGCATTATTTTATCATCTCATCTATCTGTTTTAACTTATCGGCGGCTTTCAAATAATCTTTCTGTTCAAATAGCTGTTTAGCTTCATCTAATATCTGGCTAGGTTCCGTATTCGGTTCAACGATTTCTGGAGTGCTGGTCGCTTCACCCTCGGTAGTGGTCGCTGTTTTTTCTGCTACCAATGGCGCGGCGGTTTCAGTTTTAGAAACGAATTCCAAGCTATTACCCTTTAATGAGTCTTCGGCAAGAACGACGATGTCGCCATTGCTTTCCGCAGTGGCCTCCGACGGCTTATCGACTGCCGGCTGAGGATTGCTTTTGGCAACGACAGAAGCTAGGTGATTTCTAGCGTTATCAACTTCTTTATGGAAAGAGTTGTTTAACTCAGCGACTTTTTCTTCATCGGTTAAAGCGCTATCGGCCAAAGTCGTGCTTATATCTTTGGCGTGATCACTAGCGAAACGAATGGCCAACTTATCACGTTCTTCCTGATTAAAAGTAGTGTTCAATTTAAGCTTTTCTGAAACGATGCGAGCAACATATAAGGAATCGCTCGGCTTGGCGCCTTCTAATAATTGGTTGCTAAACAAAGCGCCGGTAAATAACATCAAGATAAAAGCGCCGAAGGCAAAGGCGGGACGGGAAACGGTTTTAAAGACGCTGGAAAAAGAAATAACAAAAACTCGCCAAGAGGGGATATTTTCCGCGCCGGCGTTTGAAATCTGCGATAAAAGCAGTTCCCGATTCTTACGCAAAAAAGCCTGGTCTGGCTCCATTTGCTTCAGGATATTCAATTTTTTAATTAAATCTTGGTTGTCCATATACCGTAATATACGGGAAAAGTCGGAAAACGTTACAGTTCAGCCTTTGAGGCGTCCTCTTTTTCGATTAATTCACGCAAGGCGTTTAAGGCTCGGTGTAATAAAACCCTGATATTTCCCTTCTTTTTTCCGGTAATATCAGCAATTTCTTCTATTGATAAATCACTAACGAAACGCATAATAATGATTTCCCGGTATTCTTCTTTTAATAATGGCAACTGACGGCGGATAAGCTCGTAATCGTTTTTGTTATCAAAAAGTTCAGCTGGCGACGGCGCCTCATCGCGCAAATCCAAAGGATTGTTTTCATCATCCAAGGAAAGTTTTTGCTTGTTATTATTTTCCCGATAATAATCAATAATAACGTTTCTCGCAATCTTATAAAGAAGCGCCCTTAAAGTATTAGCGTCTTCCAGGGTTTTTTCCTGTACGTGGTTCCAGGCCTTTAAAAATATCATCGAAGTCAGATCGTCGGCCTCTTCCCGATTGCCGACCTTAAAATAAACAAAACGATAAATATCTTTAACGTTGGCATCATAAACCGCGACAAAGGTTTCTTTATCGCAATTATGCAAACGGCTTAAAGCTTGGCTATTTTTAAATTTATCAACTAGTGGCAGGTTCATTTTAAACAAAAAATAAGGGGAATCTAGACGCCCCAGAGAAAAACTAATTCTTCGATTTACTGCTTTTATTTTAGCAATTTATTGGATATAAAGCAAGTTTCTCGAGGCTTTTTATCCACAGGCAAAAAAATCGCTGAATCTATTAAATACGTCATTTTTACAACTTTTCTTCCCCGCCGCCGACCAGCCAGGCAATGCTTGACTTTTTTTATTAAAAGATTAAAATTACAAAGATTTAAGTCTATTAATAAATGGACTTAATTTATTGAAAAAATCTGTTTATTTTTTCTTTAGTAAAAATAAAGACAGCTTGTCTGCTTTAGTCTATATTGAAATAGACAAAAGAAATAATAATCACAATTTTTCCTTTTCTTTAGCCGTTTTTAGGTTTTAAGTCTAAGATATTCTAGACTTAAATTATAAAAAAGATGGCCAAAACAGAAAACAAAGCAAGTAAGAATATAGCCAATCCGATCTGGGTTTCAGTTTCAGAAGCGGCGTCTTTGGGCGGGGTTAGCAGTAAGACGATACGTCGAGCTATTAAAAACGAAGAGGATTTTCTTTTCCGCATAATAAAGAACCGCTACCAAATCGAACTCTCTTCCCTGATTAATTTCCTGCACAAAAATACCAAATTACGCAACAAGCTGGAAAATAACGGACTAGGACAATTAGTCAAGGAGTGGTTAGTTTAAAAATTTACCTTAGTCAAAAATTTAATATAAAGTGTTAAGAACAAGAAGGCCGTCGATATCCAAACGACGGCCTTCTTGTATCTAAAAAAAATAACCCCCGGTCCGCCAAAAAAGCGTCCCGAGGGTAAGGAGTCATGAATGAACAGAGATTTATTTCAATAAAATCATTTTCCGGCTTTGGCTATTTTTACTCGACTCCAAACGGTAAAAATAGACACCACTGGGGAGACTGCTACCATCAAACTTTACCGTCTGATTTCCCGACTCTTTATAAGAGCCAAAAATAGTAGCGACTTCCCTGCCTAAAACATCATAGATTTTTAAGGAGGCTATTCCGGCCTCTGGCAAATTAAAATCTATTGATGTTTCCGGATTAAATGGGTTGGGGTAGTTTTGTGACAAAGAAAAATTTGAAGGCGACGAGGCCTCATTCGGAACACTATCAATCGGCTGGCTAAAGCCTTCGATATAAAAGCGCTCCATGAATTTATTTCTTGTGTAAGGATAATAATTATCCTCAGTTATTCTAACCGCCCACAGCCAGTTATATTCATCCAAAGTAGAATAAAAAAAACAACCATTACTAATCTGCCTATACTCCTCAGACGAAACAAAATTTCCTAATTCATCAAGATGGATTCTGATTATCATGGTTTTCATCTTTCTTATCCCATAAGTATCCGAATCTCCTCCCAATAAAATCAGGCCTCCGTTTATCGGGACGATCGAATAGATATCTACATTATATTTTCCCGTAAACACGCGGGACCACTTGAGCGTTTCGGTGTTAAAATCATAACAAACAACAACCAAGGAATCATTGGTATAGACACCAGGATTGCGTTTAAAATGGCTGGTAAAATAAATATTGCTGCCGCGGGTCACAACCTCTTCTATTTCTAGGCCATCAAAACCGGGAATAGGAAGCGAAAAGGTGCTTCCGTTATTATATATATAATAAAAACCCCACTTATTAACCGCTATTAGGCGGTCTTGCCCTTCATAAAAATGAAGGACTCGAAGTATTCCTTTTTTTGGAGAAAAATTTCTAATAAATTTTAAACTGTCTTTACTGAATATATCAATATCGGCAATCTCTCCGTTTCGGTCAATTACCATAGCCAAAACGCTGCTATCAGCTAGCTGGACTTCATCAATAAAAGAAGCCCAGACATCAGAATTAGATGACTTGTGTATCTTTTTTAGAAATGTCTTATTGCCAGTATCAGAAAAAAAGAACAGCGAGTCTCCATCCAAAAGCAAATATCCGTCTCGATATCTTTTCATCGACGGATTGTTATATTTTTGTTGATGTGTCCTCATCGCATAACCCCAATCAATATTGCCATCGCGGGAAATATGACTTAAAGAGGTATCATGATTAAGAGCCAAAGCTCTTCCATTATTGATGTCAAATTGGCAGAAAGATCTGTCATCATAGCTTTCAGTTAAAAAATGGAAGCTCCTTCTTAATTCCGGCATCTGAGCCGAAATTAGAGTAGAAAAAAATACAAACAAGAAAAAGAAATTCTTTATCATTTTATTCCTCCGTTTTTTTTAGTTTTTAATTTTTAAAGAATCTTTGCCTCAATATTGCCAATAAATAATAGATTTGTCAAATAAAAAACGCCCCCGATTCCGTGGGGGCGCTTTTAATTGTTTTTAATACTAGAGAACAGTGTCCTTGACGACTTTGGCCAAACGGAACTTAACAACAGTTTTAGCCGGGATTTTGATGGTTTCGCCAGTTGCCGGGTTGCGTCCTTCTCTGGCCTTTCTCTTAGCCTTAACTAATTTACCGAAGCCAGGAACTAAGCATTCGCCATTCTTCTTAACTTCCTTATAAACTAAGGCTGCTAAGGCATCCATGAAAGCGCCGGTTTCTTTCTTGTTTAAACCGGTAGCTTCAGCCAAGGAAGCGATCATTTGGGATTTAGTCATCTTTGACATAAATTTTTTTTGTGGGAATAGCGGCTAGAAAAATTCTATGCGGCCCATCCCGATTATTAAAATTATTTTTTATTAATGTTTATAAGGTCTTTTTAAATTGACTTTTATAAACGTCAATATTTATAAGCTTATTATAGCACATCTAAAAAAAGCTGCCAATAATGCTAGCTATTTATTGATGATAATGTTGTCGCCGCTCACTCCGATAAGTTCAAAACCAAAACCCTGGAAACGCAAACGGCGGCCGGAGGCGCGCAATTGGCGCCGCAATTCTTTGATCGATGGCAATTTATCATCCAGTAAAATCAGGGGTTTTTCTTCCAGTGAAGCATACAAATC
>CAYPAS010000061.1:0-5250 GCA_964408785.1 uncultured Gammaproteobacteria bacterium
GGATTTTTGGCGATAAAGATTTAGAAACTCTCGAGTCTTTGCCGGAAAAAGACCAGCCAGCGCCGCGCGCGACGGTTTATTCTTTGAATTGGCTACCTATCGGCGGCTTCGTTAAGATTAAGGGGGAAAACGGCGGCGATGGTGACGATTCAGATAGTTTTTCTTCTAAGAGTATTTGGAAGAGGGTTCTTATCTTGTCGGCCGGTGTAATAATGAATGCGTTTTTAGCTTGGATATTATTTTCTTTTTCTTACTTAATAGGCATGCCCCAGGCTAATAGCGATTTAAGCGAGGGCGCGGTAATCAGCGGTCAGAAAGTGATGGTTATGGAAGTTACCCCTGGCTCTCCTGCCGCCGCCGCTGGTCTGGAAGAAGGAGACGTTATCAGGCGTATAAATAATGAGGAGATAAGCACGGAATCATCATTGCAAGAAAAGGTAGCGGCGCATGGCGGCGAAGAAATAACTTTAGCCGTGGAAAGGGCTGATAAAACTTTAGAATTAAAAGCAACGCCGTTTTCAAAAGATGGCGGCCGAGCGACTATCGGCATTGCTATATATTCTACCGCGACCGTCCGTTATGGTTTCTTCCAATCTTTTTGGGAGGGAATTAAAATGACGGTTTGGGTGGTTGGCCAGATATTCACTACTTTTTACGGGTTGTTAAAGGGACTATTTGGCGGCAACGATGTTAGTAGTCAATTAGCCGGACCAGTGGGAATCGCTACGATTACTGGGCAAGCGGCGCGCCTAGGATTTTCTTATCTTTTACAATTTGTCGCTCTGCTTTCCGTTAATTTAGCCGTTCTTAATATTTTACCTTTCCCCGCTTTAGACGGCGGCCGTATCGTTTTTCTGATAATAGAAAAAATTGGCGGTCGGCCAGTAAAGAAAGAAGTAGAGAATCTGGCGCATAATATTGGTTTTATTCTGTTAATGGTTCTCGTCGTGTTTATTACTTATAAGGATATCGCTAAGTTATTTTAATTGATCAGGTGCCGACCGGCTTCTGCCGTCGCGGTGCTAGATCGTAAAAATATGAAAACGAATATCAAATCGATGAGTTTAGAATTAACTGGCGCAATTAAGGAATATATTGAAATGAAAATGAATCTCGCGGAAAAATATTTGGGTGGCATTAAAGTTATAAATTGCGACTTTGAAGTTGGCAAGGCAGTCGGCGGTCAGAATAAGGGAGAGATTTTTCGAGCGGAAGTTAATCTAGAATTGCCTAAGCAAATGTTAAGGATAGAGAAGACGGAAAAAGATTTATACAAGGCAATCGATAAGGTTAAAGACCATCTAGAAATATCTATAAAGAAATATAAAGAGAAGCTTGAAGATTCTCAGAGAGGCCGTTAAAGATAAAAATAAACAGATAATAAACAGACCCGTTTTTAAAAGCGGGTTTTGTTTTTGACATTTTGTTTCTTATGTTGTCAATATTTATTTTTTAAGCGTTTTGTACTATAATAATTTAGACTAATATTAAAATAAAAGAACTTAAGCGAGCCCATGGGGAACTTGTTTATCTTTTGTTTATTAATAGGTAAATTATCCTTATATGAATATTTTTAAACTATTTGGCGATGCGAATGAAAAAACAATAAAGGCAATGCGACCGATAATCGATAAGATAAATTCTTTGGAAGAATCTATCAGTCCTTTGAGTGACGAGGAGTTAAAAAATCAAACCATTAAATTCAAAGAACGCTTAGCCGCCGGAGAAAATCTTGATGATATTTTACCGGAAGCTTTTGCGACTATCCGTGAGGCTTCGAAGCGTATTTTGGGTCAGCGTCATTTTGACGTTCAATTGATTGGCGGCCTAGTTTTGCATCGTGGTCAGATAGCGGAAATGAAAACTGGTGAAGGTAAAACCTTGGTCGCTACCTTGCCTTTGTATCTCAACGCTTTAAGCGGCCGTGGTGTCCATTTGGTGACAGTTAATGATTATCTTTCCCGTGTCGGTGCCGGTTGGATGGCGCCGGTTTATCATTCTCTCGGTCTTTCAACTGGCATAGTTGTCCATGAGTTTGCTTATGCCTACGATCCTGATTATATAGACGAAAGCCAGTATGATGAGCGATTGCGACACTTTCGTAAAGTGCCGCGTCGTGAAGCTTATCTCTGCGATATAACCTATGGCACTAATAACGAATTTGGTTTTGATTATTTGCGGGACAATATGGTTTATGAATTAAAACAGGCGGTCCAACGTCCTTTGAATTTCGCCATTGTCGATGAAATTGATTCGATTTTGATTGATGAAGCGCGGACGCCTTTGATTATTAGTGCTTCCGCCGAAGAATCGACAGATAAATATTTTAAGTACGCTCGCTTGGTTGAAACGTTGGTAGAAAATGATGATTACAATATCGATGAAAAGATGAAGGCCGCTACCTTGACCGAGACCGGTATATCAAGAGTGGAAAAGATTTTGGGTTTAGGAAATATCTACGTCGAAGGCGGTGTTCGCGAAGTCCATCATTTGGAGCAAGCCTTGAAGGCTATGGCTTTGTTCAAGCGGGATCGCGATTACGTGGTCAAGGATGGAGAAATAATCATTGTCGATGAATTCACTGGCCGCTTGATGCCGGGACGTCGTTATAGCGAAGGTCTTCATCAGGCAATAGAGGCTAAGGAAAATGTGAAAGTTCAGAAAGAGTCTCGGACGATGGCGACTATCACTTTTCAAAATCTTTTCCGTTTGTATACAAAATTAGCCGGTATGACTGGAACGGCGGCTACTGAGGCGGAGGAATTTCATAAGATATATAATCTCGATACCATAGTTATCCCGACTAACCGTCCTAATATCCGTCAGGATTATAATGATCTTATTTATCGGACTGAAGCCGATAAGTTTCAAGCGGTTATTAAAGATGTTAAGGAGCGCAATGCCAAAGGGCAGCCTGTCTTAATCGGTACGATTTCTATAGAAAAGAACGAGGTGCTAGCAGAAATGATGGAGCGAGAGGGTTTGCGGCCGCAGATTTTAAACGCCAAGAATCATCAGAAAGAAGCGGAGATAATTTCTCAAGCCGGTAAGCGTAGCGCGGTTACCTTGGCGACTAATATGGCTGGTCGTGGCGTTGATATTTTGCTTGGCGGTAGTCCGTCGGAGACAAGGGAGCAGGAAGAAGTCCGAGCCTTGGGCGGTTTGCATGTTATTGGTACGGAACGCCACGAATCGCGGCGTATAGATAACCAGCTGCGCGGTCGCGCGGGTCGTCAAGGCGATCCTGGTTCTTCGCAATTCTATGTTTCAACAGAAGATGATTTGATGCGTATTTTTGGTGGCGATCGAATGAAAAATTTGATGAAAACCCTGAATGTTCCCAGCGACATGCCGATAGAAAACAAGATGATTTCTAAATCGATAGAAAACGCTCAAAGGAAAGTTGAAGGCAATAACTTTGATATCCGCAAACATTTAGTGGAGTATGATGATGTTATTAGTAAGCACCGTTTGGCTATTTATCGCCGCCGCCGAGAAATATTGGAATTGTCGGAGGCTGAAGACACTCAGTCGCAAGATAAACTAGGCGAAATAATTTTAACGACGATAAAGAAAGAATTGGAATCATTAGTCTTATTCCATACAGCCGCCGAAAAAGTCGCCGATTGGAATCGATTAGAAATTGAAGAAAGTTTGAAGGCTATCAAGGAATTCGGTCAGGAAATAAAGGATTTGTTACACCGGGAAGACTCTTTGATTAGCGATGTCGGCGCTTATCGTCAAGAAATTCTCGCTTTCCTGGATAAGGTTTTGGCGGATTCATATTCACGTCTTAAAAAATCTTTTGAAGATAATTCTTTGCGCTTCGTTGATTTTGAAAAGGGGGTAATGATTCGCTCAATTGATAGTTTGTGGGTTGAGCATCTAGAGAGTATTGATTATCTGCGGCGCGGCATCGGCTTGCAGGGTTATGGCCAGCGTGATCCGTTGGTTGAATACAAGAAAGAAGCTTATCGCATGTACCAAGAACTGAATTCTTCTATTGATCGCCAGATAGCCAATTCTTTCTTCAAGGCGGGTGAATCTTTATTAGCTCAATCACAGGCTTTGCAATTATTCGCTGTTAAAGCGGAGGAAAAATTGGAATTTAGTGGCGCTTTAAAAGAAATGCAGAAGGAGGCGGCCGCTAGGAATACTTTTGATTTGGTCCACGAAAAAACTAAAAACGAAGAAGGCGAAAAAGTGGGTCGCAATGATTTATGTCCTTGTGGCAGTGGCAAGAAATATAAGCACTGCCACGGAGCGTAAAAGATATAAGCTGACATTAAAAATGGCGAAAAACATGGATAATAAGAATAATGAACAAATTGCTGTTTTTAGGGGAAAAGAAATTAGAAAAACTATTTATAAAAAAGAGTGGTGGTTTTCTATTTTGGATGTCGTTAAAATTTTAGCAGACAGTCCTCAGCCCAAGACTTATTGGGCCAAAATGAAAGAGAGGGATGAGTCTCTTAGTCAACCGTTCCCATTTTGGGAACAGTTGAAAATGACCGCCGAGGATGGAAAAATGAGAGAAACTGATGCCGCTAACACCGAGGGGGTTTTGCGCATCATCCAATCAATCCCATCACCAAAAGCTGAACCGCTTAAAAGATGGTTGGCTAAGGTCGGTTATGAAAGAATCCAGGAAATTGATAATCCAGAGTTAGCCACTAAAAGGACTAGAGCTCTTTATAAATTAAAGGGTTATTCCGAGGATTGGATTGAAAAGCGAATGCGCGGTATCGCTATTAGGGAAGAATTGACTGGTGAATAGCAAAAGCGCGGGGCGCGAAAAAATAAAGATTACGAAATATTGACAGCAGAAATATCACAGGCGGCCTTTGGCTTGAAACCAAGTGAATATAAGAAGGTCAAAGGATTAAAATCTGAGAATTTGCGTGACCATATGGATGATTTTGAGTTAATCTTAACCATGTTAAGCGAAAGAACGACGGCCGAAATTCATCGCAGTAATGATTCTCGTGGTATGGTTAAATTAAAGGATGACGCTAGGATCGGCGGTTCAATCGCCGGTTCTGCTCGTAAACAAATAGAGAGAAAAATCGGCAGGCCTATAGTTTCTGATAAGAATTTTTTGAATAATAAGAAAAACAGTTTAGTTTAGCGGCGCGATATATGAAAAAAGAAATTTTTGATAGAGAAATTTCTATATGTCAGGAGTTTTCCGAAAATAATAACGGAAAGTGTAATTGGGGTGAATGTGATAAGTGCGGCGTAACCCCTTCT
>CAYPAS010000062.1:0-5026 GCA_964408785.1 uncultured Gammaproteobacteria bacterium
AGTAATATCAGGTGTTTCTCATCCAGTGAAGCATACAAATCAAAAGTCTCATCATCGTTAATGCTTTTTGGATAATCCGCTAGCGGCTTCAATTTCTCTCCCGCTTTTTGCGCTTCAAAAGAGCGGCCGATATTCTGACGGTAAAAATAATCACCTAAACGATCGATTTTTTCTTGGCTATTATACATAGTGCCCCGGCAAAAAGGACTATTACAATAACAGGGGTGCAGAAGTTCACGGCGATTATCAACGACGCCATCGCCGCTTGGATCAAAGCTATAATCTATTGATAATTCTTCTCCCGGAAAAAGACGGCGCAAGGCAAAAAAAAGAGTATGACCTCTGTCATAATAAGTACCGCAATTAGCCGAACATGAATGATTTATTAAATGGACACCTAAAGCCTTGATATCAGCAGGAAAAATAGAATGGCCATTTCCGTCATAATCCATAGCATAACAAGCTTCGCCGCAAGCTTTTTCGTGTTTAGCAATCTGCGAGTCATTGATTATCATGCCCATATAATCACCGACTACCGTTCCAGCCTCTATAGTCTTGGCGACAAAAACGCCCCGCCCCTTGTTTCTAATTTTCTTTACTGAATAATAATTTTTGGGCAACAAAAACATAATTTTTATAATTGATTTAATTTCTTGGATAAGATTATAACATTTAAACAGCGGCTTGGCTAAAGCGCTAAAAAATAAGCGCGGCGCGGCGCTGGCAAACGTTCAATGGCGTAGCGCAAAGCTGTTCGTGGCAAGTTCTTCCCTTCTTTTTTCAAAAAATCTTCTAACTCTTTTTCCGATACCCGCTTACCAGCTTCACGCAACATCCAACCAACAGCTTTATGCATCAAATCCTCTTTGTCTTTTATTAATTTTTTAGCTAGACGATAAGTATAAGCGGTCTGGCCGTCTTTAATAAAAGCATAAGTAGAAACCATTGCCAGGCGGCGATCCCAAAGGACGGCAGAGGAAGAAAGTTCTTCCAATAATGGCCAGGGCTTAATCGCCCAAGCTTCACGGCTTTTAGAGCTAGCCAACAAAAAATCTCCGAGTATCTTGTAAACCGAAAGATCGACTAAATCCCAATTATTAATTCCCGCTTTTTCCTGAAGATAAAAATCCACTATCTGCCGTCTTTCAGAAAAAGACAGCGCGCGACTATACATCTCCACCAATAGCAACAAAGCGACTAAACGAAATTCATGCCTCTTGTCACGGATTAATTTTTTAAGGTCGCTAAATGGCAAAGGACAATATTTCTTCGCCAACTGCCGTTGCAAAGGCACGCTTAATCCCAAAAAAATATCACCAGCGCCGTATTGGCCGGGCGCCGTCTTAAAAAATCTTTGAAAAACCTCTTGCTTTTCCTGATTAACCGCCCCCAAAAGCTCATCCTGGAGAAGTTTGAGCTTATTCATATTTTTTAGTAATCATATTCTTTGCCCCGCAAAATAGCGGCAGCCCGATATAGTTGTTCAATTAAAACTACGCGCGCCAATTCGTGCGGTATAGTCAAAGGTGATAAAGATATTTTTTCATAACGAGCGGCAAAAGACGAACTAAAACCCAGGGCGCCTCCCAAAACCAAAATAAGCGGGCCATCATCTATTTTAGCGGCGAATTCCTTGGAATCGCTCAAAACACCTTTTTCTGAAAGCAGATAAACTTTAGCCGGCGACGCGGACAAACGATTCTTCTCTAAGTAATTAGCGATAAGGGCTTCATCTGCCGCTATCGCTCTAGCCTGATCACGCGCGCCAAAAGAAGCCGCGTTTAATTCCACAACCTTTACGCGAGCAAAAGGCGCTAAACGTTTTTCATATTCAGAAAACATCGCCTGATAAGATTTTTCTTTAAGCTTGCCAACAGCTAAGATACTAATATCTAACATATAGATAATTTTAGCACATTTTAACAGACAAGCTAGCCATAAAAACCAGAAACATTGACGAAAATGGTTTTAAATCGTATAATCAAAGCTTGAAAGTTCATTAAAAACAAGGAGAAAATAAAAATAATGAAGAAAAAAATATCATTAATGACAATGGCGTTCATAATAATGATGAACATCTCGATTCCTGGCCAAGGTATAAACAAGATACTGAATAGCGAATCAATAAAAAATAGCAAGGAAAGGATATATAAAGAAATGGAATTTATCAGCAATGACTATCTAAAAATAGTCAACGATGAAGCCTCCTTTGAAATAGGAAAAGATACCATAAAAATAAAAAACGGTTCTAATTCATATATATCCTGGACAGAGGAATACGCCAAAGATGGAGCGCTGATTAGAAAGGAGAAGACGAAAGATGATACTATTTTCAGCTTCATCATAACTTTCGGTATAATCGTTTTATTTTTTATGATTATAAAAGCTAATCAAGGAGATGATATTTTGGAAAATAAAAATTCCAAAAATATTTATTATATAATACTGACAATAGTATTATCAGTATTGGCCTATAGCACCGGAATTTACCGAATCAAAGATTATATGATTCTAGGATTAATGGTGGTTATACTGGCTATATTTTTGTTAATGATTATAAAAGAGTGGTCAATTCCACCATCATTAACAATTATAATATTCTTTCTTCATCTACTTAACTACCGCGACGCCGTAATTAAGTATGACAAGACATTGCCAATAAGTGAAAACGAAAATCTGACTTTCGTTTTTAATGCGGCAATATTCTTGATGGCATTGGTAATTTTTTACTTTCTGGCCAAAAGCCACAACAAAAACAAAGCGCTTGAATAACAAGCGCTTTTTTTATAATCATTTTTACCAATTTCCCGATGAGCCGCCTCCGCCCGATGAGCCGCCGCCAAAACCGCCAAAACCTCCTGATGAACCGCCAAAACCTCCTGATGAACCGCCACCGCCCCAGAACCAGGGGCCGCGCGGACCGCTTTTCGAAGGAGCCGGCAAAACGCGCGAGACTAAATAATCAAAACCTAAACCAAGGACGCCAAATAACAATGGCAGGAAAATAAAATAAATAGTTGCCGACAAAAACAGCGAAGCGATAGCACCGACTACTAAGCCGATAAAGCCGCCTTGCCACCAACTTTTTGTCTTAGCTAGATAACGACGCAAGAGAGATAAAAGATAAAAAGCGATAAAAACAATCCATGATCCAAGCTCAACATAATTTTCAAAAGCTTTTTCTGATGGACCGGGAGCTTCTTCGGCTTGATATTCTCCGGCTGTCGCTGCAATCATCTTATCGGTCGCTTCATTCAAGCCGTCATAATAACGCCCTTCCTGGAAAGCCGGCTTCAAAGTTTTATTGATTATCTGATTAGCAGTCGCATCCGGCAAGGCGCCTTCCAGACCATAGCCGACTTCAATACGCATTTTTCTATCATCCAAGGCGACCAAAAGCAATAAACCATTATCATTCTTTTCCGTGCCGATGCCCCAATCCTCAAAAAGCTTTACCGCGTAATTCTCAATAGCGTCTCCATCTAAACTCTTGATAGTAACGACAGCGATTTCGTTGGACGAAGAATCACGAAAAGCTTCTAATTTGCTTTCTAAGGCGGCACGATTTTCTGGGGAAAGCAATGCGGCATAATCATTAACCAAGCCGCTAGGCTGACCGGGATTAGAATAAGCCAAAAGCGGCTTAGGTAAAATAAACCAAGCCGCTAAGAAAAAAATGGAAAATAAACGACGCATTGGCGTACCTTTTATCAGGGCCTACTGGCCGAGATTCAAATCGACAGCCGGTGCGTTTTCCACGCCGCTAGCGATTTCAAAATATTGTTTCGGATAATAACCGAAAAGGCCGGCGACGATATTCAAAGGCAAACGCTTAATCGAGGTATTATATCCCTTGACTTCCTCGTTAAAACGACCACGTTCAACGCTGATACGATTTTCCGTGCCTTCAAGCTGAGCCATTAAGGTCTGGATATTTTCATTCGATTTTAATTCCGGATAATTTTCCATGATGACCAATAAACGGCTGAGGGACGATTCTACCTGTCCAGCGGCTACCGCTTTTTCATCAACAGTCTTAGCACCGGAATAATTGGCGCGAGCGGCGGCTAAATCGCCGAAAATTTTCTGCTCCTGTCCCAAAGAACCTTTGACGGCAGAAACCAAGTTAGGAATAAGGTCGAAACGACGCTGGTACTGAGTTTCGACTTGCGCCCAAGCGCTATCTACTTGTTCGCTAGCCGTGACTAAACGGTTATAAGAGGAAAAAAGCCAAGCGCCAGCTAAAATAACAATGGCGACAATGGCGATAATCCAAATTTTCTTGTTCATAATTTTTTATTTATTTCTTAAAGCTTTGATATTATAGCACAAAAACAAAAAAATGTCTTCCTTTTACGGAAGACATCTTTTATTGTTTATCTTTTTGAACGGACCCTTTCATTTTCTGTCAGCAACTGCTTGCGCAAACGGATATTCTTAGGGGTTATTTCTAAATATTCATCATCATTCATTATACTAAGACCTCTCTCTAAATCAAGATTCCAAGGCGGCGTCAAGATAATCGCCTCATCAGAGCCAGAGGCGCGGACATTGGTTAATTGCTTGCCTTTTATCGGATTGACTACCATATCATTACCTTTGGCAACATTGCCAATAACCATGCCCTCATAAACTTCGACATTGGGGGTGATATAAAGGACGCCGCGATCCTGCAAATTCCAAAGAGAAAAAGCTAAAGCTTTGCCGGTAATCATTGAAACCATTGAACCCAGATGACTGCGTTCAATATCGCCAGCAAAAGGCAAGAAGCCGGAAAAATGCGTGCAAAGTATGCCTTCACCGCGAGTATCAACGATAAATTCATTGCGGTAGCCCAATAAGCCGCGCGTCGGCATTTCAAATACGAGGCGAGTCTGGGAATTATGGGTTTTCATATCCTTGAGTTGGCCTTTACGTTTAGAAATTTTCTCCATGACTACGCCCATCATCGCCTCCGGGATATCGATAGTTACCTCTTCGTAAGGTTCTAATTTAACACCGTTTTCTTCTTTAATAATAACTTGCG
>CAYPAS010000063.1:0-4345 GCA_964408785.1 uncultured Gammaproteobacteria bacterium
ACATTGAACCGCCAGTTTTTTTTTGTAAACCGCTTGTTAATTTAACATTGTAATCTGTATTGCCATCGCTTTTTCCCAAAGCAACGGCCGGTGTTATCACTATGGTTTTTAAATCATTAGAAAGACTGGCGTAGGCATTAGTAATATTACTATTAACTTGCGGGCAGGAAGTATCAGAACAAGCATCACCGAGATCATTGCTATAAATACGGATATTCTTAGGATTTATCAAACGGCAGTCCGTCTTATTACAAGCACAGCTTTCTAAAGAAGTGTTAACGCAAACTGATTCCGAAGATAATTCTTCACGGAAGGAAACCATGATAGATGTATTGCGCGGCAAATCTTTCTTATTATTTTCTGGATATACTTCATTAAGGGAGCAGGCGCCGATAGCGGCCAAACCCTGCCCCTGAAAATTATTATTAGAGCCGTCGCCACTTGAAATAATACCACCGGAAGCGTTTGATAGTTTAGAAATCACATAAGTAACTATCCCCCAAGAAGCTAAGACGATAAATAGTCCTATAACAGCATTTCTTAAAATATTTTTAGCTTTTTCTATTTTTTGATTATCGCCCTTAGAGGTCATCCAGATAAATCCGGCATAAATGATTATAACCAAGGCAATCAATCCCAAAAAACTGAGAGCGATTTGTATCAATCTAATAATAAAAACCTTGGGATCAACAGTTGATAAAGTACCGCCAAGACCATCGTCGACACCCTGCAAACCAAAGCTATCGCCAGCCGCTAAAACCTTGGTGGCGATGAAAGCCGAAGAAACGGCAAAAGAAGCCGCTAAACTTGATATTTTACGGTTCATGACAGTATAAATAGTTTAAAAATCACAGAGCCCATGATATAATAGAAACACTTTTATTATACCATGATGACAAAAAATTAGAAAGTTGTTAGACAAGATTTTATGACTATTGAAAGAGTCATTAATAAATTTAAAGAGAATCACCCAGAAGAGGATACGACGGTCATCCAACTGGCTTATGAATTGGCCGAAAAAGCTCATGAGGGACAGCTAAGAAAAACTGGCGTTCCTTATATCCAACACCCCCTATACACCGCCTACACTCTTGCGGAAATCAAAGCCGATGCTGCTACCGTAGCCGCTGGATTATTGCATGATGTTCCCGAGGATACTGATCATGATCTAGAAGAAATCCGCATCCTTTTTGGTAATGAAATAGCGATGCTTGTCGAAGGTGTTACCAAATTAGGAAAAATCAAATACCGCGGCATCGAACGCTATCGTGAAAATTTAAAAAAAATGTTTCTAGCAATGGCTAGCGACTTGCGCATTATCTTTATTAAATTTTGTGACCGTCTAAATAATCTCCGGACCATAGAAGCTCTGCCCCCAGAAAAACAAAAAAGAATCGCCCAGGAAACTATGGAAATTTATGCACCAATTGCCGGCATGCTTGGCATCAGCCGTCTAAAATGGCAAATGGAAGATATCTGTTTTAAAATACTTTACCCCGAAGAGTTCCACGACCTTGAATATCGTTACGAAGTAGAAAAAAAAGTAGAAAGAAATCGATTTTTCCATAAAGTAAAAAAAATAATAGCCCCACGTCTAGACGAAGCCGGAATTAAACACACCATTGAAGTCCGTTTCAAGCACCTTTATAGCATATATCAAAAAATGCAGAGAAAAGACAGGCGCTTTGACGAAATATATGATGTTTTTGCTTTAAGAATAATAGTTCCGACCATTGATGATTGCTACAAGACCTTAGGCGTTATCCACACCCTCTGGAAACCAAAATCAAATCGCTTCAAAGATTATATAGCTGTTCCCAAGCCTAATGGCTATCGCTCTTTGCACACGACGATAATCGGCCCAGAAAATAAAGCGACTAAGTTCCAAATACGCACTTGGGAAATGCACGAAGAAAGTACCTATGGACTAGCAGCTCATTGGCATTATAAGACACAAGATTCCAGCGACTATAAACAACCGAGCTGGCTGCAAGAAATAATTGAAATCCAAAAAGAAGTAACTAACACTAGCGAATTCGTTAAAAAAATAAAACTTGATATTTTCCGCGACCGCATCTTCGTTTTTTCGCCCAATGGCGATGTTTTTGAACTACCAGAAGGATCAACGCCAATAGACTTCGCTTATGCCGTCCATACTGATATCGGCAATAAAGCCGTCGGCGTCCTAATAAACGACAATCTTGGAAAACTTGACCAAGTCTTAAAAAATGGCGATTTTATTGAAATAATTATGGAAAAAAATCGCCCATATCCAAACAAGGATTGGCTTAAATTCGTTAAAACAAAAAGGGCGCGAGATCGCATCAAGCAATTCGCTAAAAAATCGACTTTAGAAAATATTAAACGCTTCATTCCAGGAATAAAAAAGAAGGCCAACTAGCCTTCTTTTTTATTTTTATCTGGAAATAGTTTCTGGTAATTTGCCGATTCGGCGCAGGTAGGAGTTTTTTTTCTGCAATTCTAGGCCGATAAGCGCCTGCTTTTTTACTTTTTGCTTATTCTTTTTCGGTTCTAAATGCTTTTTTGATCTAGCCTTTTCCAAGCGTTTGCTGTTTTTTAAGCCTTTCTTGAATTTTCTTAAAAAACTTTCAAAGCTTTCTCCTGGTTTTCTTTTAAAATCCGCCATATTGTGTTTCCTCCTTTCTATGTATTAATCTTTTTTCAATTATTTTATCTTTCTTTGCTAATCTCTCACGCACCTTCTTATAAACCAAAGTCTCCTGCGCCCCCGATTCTATATCACGCATCAAAATGGTGCCATCCATTATCTCTTTTTTTCCTAATATCAAACAAGTTTTTGCTCCAATTTTTACAGCTTCTTCTAATTGATTCTTAAGACTATCGGATAAGAAAGAATCGTGAACATTAATTCCTGCCTCTTTTAATTCCTTAAATAGACCGACGGCCTTAATTTTGGCCTGTTCTCCTAATTGAGCAATAAACACTATATCCTCTTTATTGATTTTTGGCAATAGCGGCTTATCTTTCATTCTAGAGACCGTTCTTTCTATGCCTACGGCCACGCCGAAAGCAGAAATAGCTGGTCCACCGATTATTTCCGATAAAGAATCGTAACGTCCGCCGCCCGCCAAGGCGTTCTTGCCAGAAACCGTGCCATTTTCATTAAGAGGCCAAAATTCAAAGACAGTTTCGTTATAATAAGATAAACCGCGAACCAAATAAGAATTAAAATCGTATTCCACTCCCAATTCATCAAGAGCTTCGATTATCTTGGCGAAATGCTCGCGACTTTCTGGTGACAAGAAATCGGCTATCTGCGGCGCTTCTTCTATTAATTTCAAACATGATTCTTCGTGACAGTCAAGCAAACTCAAGGAATTTTTTCCCAAATTAGCCTTGCATAAATTACAAAGTTTTGAACGGCGGCCTCTTTCTTTATAGAAAGCCGTTAATTTAGCCGAATACTCCCGTCGACACTCCGCGTTGCCCAGACTGTTTATCTGAACCTTGGTTCTCACGCCAAGACTATTAAAATAATCGTAAACTAAAGCGATAAGTAAAGCTTCGGATATCGCTTTATCGTCGCCGATAACTTCGATATCGAATTGCGTCGCCTCACGGTAGTGGCCAGCCTGCAATTTTTCATAACGGAAAACCGGTCCCAAAGAAAAAAGTTTGGCACCGATAGGACTTTCTGGGTCGCGGCTTTCTAAATAAGCTCGAATCATGCCCTGAGTAAGCTCGGGGCGCAAAACACCTTTTTCTCCTTTATCGCAATTAACAATATAAGATTCTTTACCTGTGCCGCGACGCAAAGCCTTCTTGAACAAGTCGGCGCTTTCAATTACTGGAGTTTTGATCAAGGAAAAACCATGCAAGTTGGCCAGTTCATAAGCTCTTTCATTGGCTAATCCATAATAAGAATACTCACTGCCAGGGTAATCTTTCATTCCCAAAATCCTTGCTGGCAACTTGTCGCTACGCTTTTCTGTCTTAACCGCCTCTTGCCCGGGATTTTTTTTCTTTCTTGGCATATGGTTTTAGGGATTAATTATATTGCGGCCAATATCCGCTATTAAATAAAGTGAAGCGGGAAAACGGCCAACCTCGCAAAAATACTTTACCAGTTAAATAGCTTTGGTCAACCGGACCAAAAGCTCGGGAATCACGGGAGGTGCCACGGTTATCGCCAAGGACAAAATATTCTCCTTGACCAACTTGTATCTTGCCTTCGTTATGAGAAAAAGTCTGCAAACCTGAAGGCAGGTAGCTTTCATTAAGACGGAAACCCTCGGGATTTTCTTGATTATAAACAAAGACCGAACCGTCTTTTATTTCCACTTCCTCTCCCGGTAAAGCAATA
>CAYPAS010000064.1:0-4306 GCA_964408785.1 uncultured Gammaproteobacteria bacterium
AGCTTTGAATCCAAGCGCGGATGAACGCCGGCGATAACTATAATCGTCCTAAGGTAGCGAAATTCCTTGTCGGGTAAGTTCCGACCTGCACGAATGGCTTAACCACTTGGGCACTGTCTCAACGAAGTACTCGGTGAAATTGCAAGACGAGTAAAGATGCTCGTTAACCACAGTTGGACGAAAAGACCCCGTGAAGCTTTACTACAACTTGATATTGAATTAGGGATACACATGTTCAGAATAGGTGGGAGCCTTCGGGCGCCAGTGAGATACCACTCTTGTTTATTTTTAATTCTAACCTCGAGATTCGAGGGACAGTGTCTGGTGGGTAGTTTGTCTGGGGCGGATGCCTCCCAAAAAGTAACGGAGGCGTTTACCAAGGTCGGCTATCCCGGAATGGAAACCCGGGAGATAGCGTAAAGGCACAAGCCGGCTTTACTGCGAGACCTACAAGTCAAGCAGTCGCGAAAGCGGAACTTAGTGATCCGACCATTCAATATAGGATGGTGGAAGCTCATCGGATAAAAGCTACTCCGGGGATAACAGGCTAGTCAGGTCCAAGAGTCCACATCGACGACCTGGTTCGGCACCTCGATGTCGGCTCGTCGCATCCTGGGGGTGGAGAAGCTCCCAAGGGTTGGGCTGTTCGCCCATTAAAGCGGCACGCGAGCTGGGTTCAGACCGTCGTAAGACAGGTCGGTCTCCTATCCACTGTGGTCGTGGAAACTTGAAGAGGCCCTTCCTTAGTACGAGAGGACCGGGAAGGACGAAGCTCTAGTGTACCTGCTGTTCTACCAAGGGCATTGCAGGGTAGCTACCTTCGGTTAAGATAAGCGCTGAAAGCATCTAAGCGCGAAGCTGTCTCTAAGATTAGGTTTCATAGACTGGTTAGAGAATATGACCTTGATAGGCCGTACGTGTAAGTCCAGTAATGGATTGAGCGGAGCGGTACTAATAAGTCGTTTGATTTTCCCACACTTTTATTTTAGATAATTTGAATCTTTACTAATAAAGACACCATTGTTCTGGTGGTTTGAGCGGAGGGGTTACACCTGATTCCATTCCGAACTCAGAAGTTAAGCCCTTTAGCGCCAATGATACTTGGGCCTGAGCCCTGGGAAAGTAAGCCGCCGCCAGAACAATGGTGTTTTTTGTTACCCAAAAGTTTGCCGCTAAGCTTTAAAAATGTTATAATATAAGGGAAATTTATCTTATGAAGCAAGTTTTAGACCTCCACATTCATTCACGTTTTTCTCGGGCTTGTTCGAAGTCTTTAACTTTACCTAATCTTGAAGCGGCTTGCCGCTTGAAGGGTATAGATATTATTTCCACCGGAGATTTTACTCACCCTGTCTGGTTCAAGGAATTAAAAGAGGGTTTAGTGGAAACTTTTAGCGGCAGCGGACTTTATCGCCTGCGAGAGAAAGAAGATTCTCCGCTTTCTTTTATCTTGGGAACGGAATTATCCTTGGTTTATAAAGACGAGGTCAGGACGAGGCGTATACATTTAGTTATCCACGCTCCAAATTTAGAGGCAGTTTCTAAATTAAATACTGTTTTAGAAAAACGTTTTAACATCCATTCTGATGGTCGTCCGATTTTAGGAATCAGCGCCCCGGACTTGCTTCGTTTGCTTTTAGATATTGATTCAAGATTTTTAATTTATCCCGCTCATATCTGGACTCCTTGGTTTTCGGTTTTTGGTTCAAAATCAGGATTTGATTCCCTAGAAGAATGTTTCAAGGAAGAAACTCCTAATGTTTATGCCTTTGAAACTGGTTTATCAAGCGATCCAGAAATGAATTGGCGCTTATCCGCTTTAGATAATTTAAGTTTGCTTTCTAGTTCTGACGCTCATAGTTTAGAAAATATCGGCCGTGAAGCAACGATTATGGATTTGCCGGAAAATAAAAGCTACCAGGATATTTACGATAATATCCGTGAGCGCCAAGGAATAACAGGAACTTTAGAATTTTATCCGGAGGAAGGAATGTACCATATCGATGGTCATCGCGACTGTTCTTTCAGTTGCCAGCCGGCAGAAAGCCGTAAATTAAAAAATATTTGCCCGCGTTGCGGTAAGCCGTTAATTATCGGAGTTTTGAACCGGGTTGAAGAATTAGCTGATCGTCCGCCCCTTTTTCGGTCGGAAAAAGCCGTTCCCTTTAAAAAAATCGTGGAATTAGATAAAATTATAGCAGAAGCTTTTGGTGTAAAAAGCCGGAGTTCTGTTCGGGTAAAAAAAGAATACGACCGTTTATTACAAATCTTCGGCAGTGAACTACATATCCTTTTAGATGCTGATTTAAAGCGTCTGCAATCGGAAGGTATTGATCCTTGGATAATCGAGGGGTTAAGAAGGATGCGCGCTGATGAGGTTAAGATAGAGCCAGGATATGATGGTGTTTATGGTCGGATAAGATTGTTTTCAGAAAGTGAGCGGCGCCAAGAAAAACTTTTTTAATAAAATATTATTATTCTTTCTAATTTTTTTAATGATCAAAGAATTAAGATCTATTTATAAATAACATCAAAAATATGACTAAAGAAAAGGATAAAAAGATCGTTTTGGAAAAAGAACCAGAGAAGAACCGCAAAGAAGAAGCGGCTTTAAGCGCTATAGAACAGATAAAAAGCAAATTCGGCGAAGGGGCTATTATGAAGTTCGGTGATATGCAAAAAGTTAATGTCGATGCGATTAGCACCGGCTGTTTGTCTTTAGATATCGCGACTGGTGTCGGCGGTGTCCCTCGCGGCCGTATCATCGAAGTTTTTGGTCCTGAATCTTCCGGAAAAACCACTTTGGCCCAGCACATCGTTGCTGAAGTTCAAAAGCTTGGCGGCATCGCGGCCTTCGTTGATGCGGAACACGCTTTAGACCCTGATTACGCGGCTAAAATTGGTGTTAATATTAAAGAGATGTTGCTTTCCCAGCCGGACAGCGGTGAGCAGGCCTTAGAAATCGTTGAAACCTTAGTCCGTTCTAACGCTGTTGATGTTATCGTTGTCGATAGCGTGGCCGCCTTGGTTCCACAAAAGGAAATTGAAGGTGATATGGGTGACCAGCACATGGGTTTGCAGGCAAGATTAATGAGCCAAGCCCTTCGCAAGTTAACCGCGGTTATCGCTAAGACGAAAACCGTCGTTATCTTTATCAACCAGATTCGCAATAAGATTGGCGTTTTCTTCGGTAATCCAGAAACCACTACCGGCGGCAATGCTTTAAAATTTTATTCTTCCGTCCGCATCGAAGTTCGCCGTGCCGCCCAGATAAAACAGGGTGAAAATATTATCGGCAATCGCGTTAAGGTTAAGATAGTTAAGAATAAGGTAGCCGCACCGTTCCGTTCTTGCGAATTCGATATTATGTATAACGAAGGTATCTCGATTGCTGGTGATTTAGTTGATCTTGGCACTGAATATGGCATCATCAAAAAAAGCGGTAATTCCTATGCTTTCGGTGATGTTAAGCTAGGCGTTGGCCGGGAAGCCGCAAAAAAGACTTTGAAAGACGACAAGAAATTAAGCGGTGAAATAAAGAAAGCGATAAGTATCGAGGTCAAGAAAAAAGAAACAGCCGAAAAATAATAAAATAAAAAAACACCGCTTTCTTTGGGCGGTGTTTTTTTATTGTCTAAGTTTGTTTATAGGGTTTTTTTATCGATTTCTCGACAGGTGGCAGCAAAGACTTTGTTTACGGTTGCTTGACCATCTATTTTTACCAGTTTTTCTTGTTGGCGGTAGTATTCGATTATTGGCGTTGATTCTTCTTCGTATATGCGACAGCGATCTTTTATTACTTCTGGATTATCATCGCTACGGCCGGAAGTTTTAGCTCTTTCGATTATGCGAGCAATAGATTCTTCTTCGGTCAGGGATATTTCTAGTACCAAATCGATATGATTGTTTTCTTGGTTTAAGAATTTATCTAGTTCTCTGGCTTGTTCTATGGTGCGCGGGTAGCCGTCCAAAATAAAACCGGCCTTGGTAAAATTTTGCCGGATTTCGTTTTGCATTAGTTCGTTGATTATCTGATCTGGTACTAGTTCGCCCTTGTCTTGATATTTTTTTATTTCTTCGTTTAAAGATTCGCTTTTTTTACGTTCGGTCCTTAATATTTCACCGCTTGAAAGGTGTTTTTGTCCGTATTTTTCCGCGATTAATTGGGCCTGGGTGCCTTTACCGGCTCCTGGGGGCCCGAAGATGATAATATTTAACATTAAAATGGGCTTATGGTGGCGGGGGCGGGGCTCGAACCCGCGACCTTAGCGTTATGAGTGCTACGCTCTAACCAGCTGAGCTACCC
>CAYPAS010000065.1:0-4301 GCA_964408785.1 uncultured Gammaproteobacteria bacterium
CGCAAACTGAACCCGACGGACAAACAGTGTTACTAGCACAACGCCCCGTACCATTTATATTTTCACAAGAAAGATTAACATCACAAATAGAACAGCTGGAGGCGAGGTCGACGCAACGGTTTCCGGAAAGTCTGGTCCAGCCAGACGGACAAGAAGTCTTCACACTTATTTCCCAATGTTTTTCTTGGTTACAAGTTGCCTCAGCCTGCAATGATTGACCGTTGAGCTGGTAATCGATAGTTTTATCTAAATCGCAAATTCCTAAATCGCCAGACTTCAAGCAAAGATTAGAATTCGTGTCATAAAAACAACTATTATTTTCACAGCCTTTAATATTCGCACAGCTATAATCACAGGTTCCGACGGCTACTTTCTGTCCGCCAGCGTAAGGCGAACAAATACCGTAAGCATTGGGGCAGCTAGAACCAGTTTGGCAAGAACCAAGCAAAGCGGCGGCTCCGCCGCAGCTATTGGAAATCGGATCGGGGGTAGAAGAATTAATAACCGTGTTAAATTTCCATTGGTAAACAGAGCTAGGAATATCGATAAAGCACTGATCAATAGAATTGACGCAACGTCCTTTCTTGTAAGTAGTCGAAGGACAGCAGACTTGATTGCCGCAATCATCATTACTTTTACATTCAGCTACTTGAAAATTCAAAGAATTGCCGCTATCGCCATCTTTAACGACGCTAACCGGACCAGAGGCCGCTCCTTGCGGCACGCTAGTTTCTATTAAATTAGCATCACCATCTTTGGCAATAGTGCCAGTAGCGGAACGGTTAGAGTAAAATTTTAATAAAGCCACGTCGCCAGTACGGCCAAAATATTCGCCCCAAAAACTAATTGGCGTCTCCACTGGCCCCTTGCGCGGATCAATCTTACAAAGACTAGCTAATAATGAATAATTTTTATTAAAAGTAAAAGAATTTGGGTTTAAACCGCTAGTGCTTAAAGTTTTGTCAGCAAGTTTTATGCTGATTATGTAGTTCCTGTCTTCTAATCCAGCCGGAACCTTGACTATAATCTGATCATCTCGCCAAACAGAATTAAGACAGACTTCCGGAAAATCATAAACGGCTTCAACCTCGTCGAAATAAACATGGGAACTGCCGCGAGAACTACCAAAACCACGACCGCTAATCGTTACGTATTGTCCAGAACTACCTTTTTCTGGAGAAAAAGAAGAAATAAACGGCGTATCGGCTTGTTCAGCTTCTTTAGTAAATCCTAAATAATTACTACGCAATGATTTTCCTGATAATTCATGGGTAACAAAACTGCCAGAATTACCTCTAGTAATATTCGGGATAGTTGACGTTCCAAAAAATCCTTCGGCATCGCTAAAATCAGAAGATAGGGCGTTTACATTATTTTGGTAATTACCGAAATAAGCCTTGCCTCCATAAAGATTCAAGCCGGAATAAGCGATTGATTCGGCCAAAGCGCCTTTATCTGGAGACAAATTGCATAAACCAGGGCGAAGCAAGTTATTTACTTTAAAATCAGGCAAAACTGGGCCATTGTCATTATCAGTAGTATCTTTCAATCCGTCTTTAGTTACTATTTTTATCGGCCCAGAAACAACTCCTTCGGGAACCATTATGATTACCTGATTATTAGTCCAACTACCAACACAGGCCTGGTTAGCAGACGATGGGTCGATGCCTTCAAGCTCATCTGCAAAAAATATCTTGCTAACCCCTTCTTCATATTTACCAAAATTTGTACCAGAAATAGTTATAAGATTTCCAAAAGAACCGTTCGGAGAATCATTGTCGCAAGACGAAGCGCAATCACTATCGGAATCGCAGGGTTTATTAGCGTCTTCTTGGCAAAAACCACCGACGGGAGTAATTTTTTTAATAATCGGCGGACCATAACAAGCGCAAGTTTCCGCATCACAAGAAAGACCTTCGCCGCAGCGGCTATTATCAGCATCGCAACTAGGCGTGGCAGTATCACCATCACAGGATTCACCTAATTCCCCTTGAGCCTTACAAGAACAAGTATCGGCATCACAATAATAATTGTTAGCACAAATCTGAGCTGCTGCCTGACAGCCAGGCTGAACTTCGTCAACATCACAGCTGGTTGGCAAAATAACATCAGGCGAGCTACAATCGGAATCCAAACAGAAACCATAAGCACCGTCAGAACAAACCATGTAACCACCACAACCACAAGGCTTACTAGATCCATCTGAACAGGAATAAGAAGATCCGTTACCATTATTTGATAATTTGGAAATAACAAAAGTCACTATTCCCCAAGACGCCAAAATAATTGCTAAACCGATAGCCGCGTTCTTTAGAATATTCTTAGCTTTATCAATTTTTTGATTGTCACCCTTGGAGGTCATCCAAACGAAACCGCCATAAATTATCAAAGAAAGAGCGGCTAGAGATAGGAAGCTTAAAGCGATGTTTATTATCGCGATAATTAGAGTCTTCGGATCAGTACTTCCCAGATTAACCGCGCCGCCAACCTCATTCAAACCAAAAACACTGGCTTTAGCCGGAATAGCGACAAACAATAAAAACACTAAGGAATTGAGCAGAGTTAAATTTTTAAAATTATTATTATTCACAAATTTAAAAATTCTTAATAACAATTACCGTCACTGCCTAAAATAGCTGTAGGGGAGCCATAACAACAGGAAGGGTTTTCGTCTGTCGCCTGGCAATTAGGACCAGCACTTGGTTTGTAGCAATTTTGATAAATATCTTTGACACCGGAACCAACCTGGACATTAAAAGTAGTGGCTTCGAACAACCTTGAATGCATTATCGTCGCTTCAGTTAATTCAGGCAAACCATCAACCGGATCAATGTCTAAATTTTCATTAGTCACCCAGTAACCGAAAGGTTTAGGGGTTGATGACCATAAATTTAGCAATTTATGAGTAACCGTGCTGGTACCATTATCAACGACAGTACTACCAGAACGCAGGCTGCTAGACATCATTAAAGTATTAAAACGCACCTTTAGAGGGTCGGCTAAAGAAACTTCAGAAGCTCCTTGTCCAGGAAAAGTCGAAATAATAAGCGGCGGGTCAGTAACCATCTTATCACTGATAAAGAAAGACCACTTATACTTATCACCTTTCCCGGAATTAGACTCCTTGCTCAAATTTTCGTCATAAAAATCTACCGGACCATTAGCCGAACGACCACGATTTCCATCGAAAGAATTGTTGGCCGCATCTACCAAACCATTCAAATTATCGATACTGGCGGCTGGATAGCTGCTAGCGGTTTCATTCTGGCAAGTTTTATAAGACAAGCCAGCAGTATCTAAACATTTTGTGTAAGGATCGTAGACCGAACAGTCATTATCGCTTTCGCATGGCCTAAGATCAGCGGCCAACAACTCGACAGCTAAATGACTATTAGCTGGCAAACAATAAATTTTATCACCGCAACCATTAACGCCACATTCCTGATTAGTGACAAATTCTACGGTCCGATAAGAATTGCTAACGATAAAACGGCCATCGAGATAATTGCCCAAACAACGACTATCATCGCAATTATAAGAACGGCACTGAGAATCAAGACTACAGACAGAACCAGAAGCCAGACTGGCGCCATCGGCGTTTACTACTCGAATATTCTGACTGACTTCTCCGGCAGTACCGGAAATGGTTATCGGATTTATTGCCTCACTAAAATTAACGCGAAGGATAGAGTTCATCGGACTATCCTGACGACCATTAATCACCACGGAAGCGAAAGAACCTTCACCGCCGGAAAAAGGCAAAAAAGAAATAGCGTTAGAATTAGTAGTGTTAATTTCTAAATTATTACCACTAGTCCCCGCCTCTTTGGCAATTAATTTAATAGAAGGATTTTGCGAATCTAATTCAACAGAAAATTCTTCCTGACCACTCAAAGAGGCGGCGATATTGGCTGCCAAAACCCTTTGATTACAAGATTCTGGAACTAATATATTGTTATTGCCGGCTTCTTTTGAAAATACATAAGTAGTGCCGACCACTGTTAACGTGTCAGCTAATATCTCTGGTTTAACTTCGATTTTCCACATGTCACCCTCTTGATGTTCTGAGGTTGAGGTTAATGATAAAAATCCCGGGAAACGGACGGTGTTTCTATCAAAATCAGCAATACCCAAAAGATTTCCATCGGCATCAAAAAGTTGTCCCCTGTCAGGTGAGCCGGCTGGAATTGATACAGCAAAAAATCCAAGTTGACCGTGATACTCCAAAGACACCTCTGCTTCCGGCACAACACCGCCGACTTTAGCCGGATAATAAGTACTCGGGCAAGATTTAACGGTTA
>CAYPAS010000066.1:0-4231 GCA_964408785.1 uncultured Gammaproteobacteria bacterium
ACGGCCGCAAGGCTAAAACTCAAAGGAATAGACGGGGACCCGCACAAGCGGTGGAGCATGTGGTTTAATTCGACGATAAACGAGAAACCTCACCAAGGCTTGACATCTAGCTGCAAGGCCTGGAAACAGGTCCGCCTTCGAGGGTGCTAGACAGATGCTGCATGGTTGTCGTCAGCTCGTGTCGTGAGATGTACCGTTAAGTCGGGAAACGAGCGCAACCCTTTTCCTATGTTTTACATGTCATAGGAGACTGCCCGTTTTAAATGGGAGGAAGGCGGGATGACGTCAAATCAGCATGGTTCTTACGCCTTGGGCAACACACGTGCTACAATGGATGGTACAGAGGGACGCCAAACCGCAAGGTGGAGCAAATCCCTAAAAACCATTCTCAGTTCGGATTGGAGTCTGAAACTCGACTCCATGAAGTTGGAATCGCTAGTAATCGTGGATCAGAATGCCACGGTGAATACGTTCTCGGGTCTTGTACTCACCGCCCGTCACGTCAAGGGAGTTGGTAGTGCCCGAAGGCTCATTTATGGGACGAAGGCAAGACTGATGACAGGGACGAAGTCGTAACAAGGCATCCGTAGCGGAAGCTGTGGATGGATCACCTCCTTTCTAGGGAGTGTCGTTTCTTTTGAAACGATAGTCGCCTCTAGTATAGTGCTAGAGTGGCTGCCGCAAGGCAGCAAACGAATTGATGCTAATTAGTCTTAAAATCTTATCACCTTTTTAAAAAAGGCCGCAAAAGCGGTTTTTTTTGTTTTTTATTGACTTTTAAATATTTTTAAGTTATCTATATATTAGAACATTAAAAGGAGAAAATGAAAAATGAAAAATGATTTTTTTATTGACTTAGAAAAATATTTCACCCTTTGTTCAAATGGCCAAAAAGGGAAAATAATTGCTATAAAGAATGGTTCAGTTTACTATTCTGTGTCCAGCAATAAACATGGGGTGATAAAAATAACTGACCTCGACAAAGAGGATCAAGAAAAAGTAAAAAAATTTTTAAATACAAAACAAAAAGCTATCGCTTAAAGATAGCTTTTTTTATTATTTTTCCAATAAAACCTAGCGAACGCCAATCAATTTTCTGACCACCTCCATTTTTTTAGCTGCCAAAGCCTGAACCTCACGTCTTCCTTCTTCCAATATTTCATCAACCATCTCGTCGCTTATATTATTGTATTTTTCCTGGAATGATTCCAAAAAGGAGGCAACTAATTCAGCTAAGTCCTTTTTAAAGTCCCCATAACCCTTACCAGTATAATCTCTAGCTAAACGCTCTCTCTGGCGCCCGGCCAAAGAGGCATAAATGGTTAAAAGATTGGAAATCGCCGGCTTAGTCTCTGGGTCAAAAACTATTTCCGAACCAGAATCGCTTACCGCCTTCATTATCTTTTTCTTGGCTAAATCAATATCATCTAAAAGACTGATGCAGTTATTCTGATTACCGTCGCTTTTACTCATTTTCTTTGATGGATCTTGCAGAGACATTATTCTGGCTCCCTCCTGACGAACTACGGCCTGTGGTAATTTAAAAGTTTCACCGAATTGAAAATTAAATCTTTTAGCAATATCCCTGGCTAATTCTACATGTTGGACCTGATCTTCGCCCACCGGTACTATATCCGTGTCATAAAGTAATATATCAGCAGCCATCAAAACCGGGTAATCATAGAGGCCGACGCTAGCTGATTCCTGTTTGTCCCCCGTCTTTTCCTTAAATTGTGTCATTTTATTCAAATCCGTCATTCTGGCGCCATAGCAATTAAATATCCAGGCTAATTCCGTATGTTCATAAACAGATGATTGCTTGAATATTAGCGCCTTCTTTGGATCTATGCCGGCGCTAAGATATATTTTAACAATATCACGGCTACGACGGCGCATCTCTTCCGGATCCTGTTTGACGGTAATCGCGTGGTAGTCGACAACAGAAAAAAGACAACGCCCCTTTTCCTGCCAAGAGTTCCACTGAGAAACGGCGCCAATATAATGTCCAATATGTAAATCACCACTCGGTTTTATTCCAGAAAAAATAATCTTGTCTGCCATATTTTTTATAATTAATAATTTAATTGTAATTTAAAGCTGATTTTTAAGCAAATCTTACCACTTATCACCACCAATCATAAAAACCCAAACTAATTGGGTGCTGCTTGATAAATTAATATTTTATGGTAATATAAGAAAATGACGGGAGCCGAAAAATTAGCCGGGCTGTAGTATAATGGTAGTACGCGTGCATGGGGTGCATGTAGCCCCGGTTCGATTCCGGGCAGCCCGACCAGTAAAGGGCTTGTAGCTCATCTGGTAGAGCGCTGCATTCGCATTGCAGAGGTAAGGGGTTCGAGTCCCCTCAAGTCCACTTAAAACTAAATATCGGGCTGTGGTATAAAGGCTATTATACACGCTTCGGGTGCGTGTGATCCCAGTTCAATTCTGGGCAGCCCGACAAAGAAAACACTTCTAACAATAAGACTAGTTAGAGATTTTTTATTGCTATGATCGACTTTAAAAGAAAACTTGAAGAAGAAATGGCCTTACTGGAAAATAATGGCAATGAAGAAGAAAAGCTGATAAAAAGCAAGAAAAAGCGACGAGCAATAATATACACCGCTTCATTAGCGGTTGTTGCTTTAATCTTTACCGGAAAAACTCTTATTTCTAGCCAAATAGGCGGCGGCTTTCTTTTTAATGGCTTAAAGCATTTAGTGCCAGATTCCAATCGCTTAGTCCAGGGAGAAAGCGAAGATAGGGTAAATATTTTGTTACTAGGTATCGGCGGCGAAGGCCATGATGGCGCTTATCTGACAGATACCATGATTTTGGCTAGCATCAAACCGTCAAGCAAACAAATGTCTTTGATATCTATTCCTAGAGACCTTACCTCTCCTGTGAGTAATTGGCGGAAATTAAATAGCATCAGCGCTTACGCAGAAAAAGAAAACCCGGGAAGCGGCGGGGAGGCGGCAAGCCAAGCTATCGCCGAATTATTCCAAGTACCAATTAATTACTATGTCCGCATAGATTTTGACGGATTTTCTAAAATTATCGACGAACTAGGCGGCATCGAAGTTGATGTCGAAAATACTTTAGATGATTATTCCTATCCGATTAACGGCCAAGAAGATAATCCTGATTACTACGCCCGCTTTGAACATCTTCATATAGAAAAAGGAAAGCAAGAAATGGATGGCGACTTAGCCCTTAAATACGCCCGCAGCCGCCACGCTTATGGCAGTGAAGGCTCGGATTTCGCCCGTGCCAGAAGACAGCAACTGGTTCTAGAGGCGGTAAAGAACAAATTATTATCAACCTCCACTCTTTTAAACCCGGTAACTGTTTCTAAATTAATTAACGAATTTAACAAAGACATCCAAACCAATATCAGTATCTGGGAAATGTTAAGGATTTGGGAATTAGCTAAAGATGTTGATAGAGCTAATATCATCAACCAAGTACTAAGCGACGCCCCCGATAATTTCTTAGTTGCCGGAAAGGGCGAAGATGGCGCTTATATCCTGACAGTTAAAAACAACGACTACCAAGCCCTGCAAGATCTCGCTAAAAATATCTTTGAAAACAACAAGGTGGTTGCCAAGATAGAACCTCTTAAAAAATCCTCTAAGTTAATAATACTAAACGGCACCTGGATAAGCGGTTTAGCTGGAAAAGAATCGGAAGAATTAGCCGCTTACAATTACCAAACCGTATTTACCGGTAATGCCCCGGTCAGAAATTTTGAAAAAAATATTATTTATCCTTTCAACAGTCAAAAAACCGAAGCCTTAAGCTCTCTAGAATCATTAAGTGAAGCTTCTGTTGATAATAATGTTCCCGCTTGGGCGCTTGATTATTTAGGCGATTTTCCCGAAGCTGATTATCTTCTGATTCTGGGAAACGATTAAACATTTCAATAATAGCGATATATAATAATCCGAAAGATATGAAAAAGAATCAAGAAAAAACCAAACATCTAGTCGCTATCTGCGGACGGACCAACGTCGGCAAATCAACCCTGTTCAATCGCCTGACAGAAAAATCGCAGGCGCTGGTTTCTAATATCGCCGGCACGACTCGCGACAGCAATCTTGGCACAGTTACCTGGAATCATCTAGATTTTGATATTGTCGATACCGCCGGCTTAGTCGAAGAAAATGTTTTAGAAAAAGATTCTTCCAAAGAAAAAGATATAAACCGCCAGTCACAAAAACAGGCTTTA
>CAYPAS010000067.1:0-3843 GCA_964408785.1 uncultured Gammaproteobacteria bacterium
TTATTATATAATCGACTATTCGCGGACTAAACCTATTTATTGGTTAACGGTGATTTTTATTTTGGCGGTTATTTTGGTTGGGCGATCAAAGGGGTTTAAGGCAATTCTTTCGCTTGTCCTGTCTTTTGTCGTTATCATGAAATTTATTTTGCCGGCCATAATTTCCGGTTACAGTCCTTTTGTTGTTAGCTTAATCGGTGGCGTCTTGATTCTGGCTTTTATAATTTATTTGACGGAAGGGTTTAATAAAAAATCACACTTAGCCATATTATCAGTTTTAATTTCTCTATCATTTACTTTGATTATTTCTTATCTTTTTGTCTATTTTTCTCGTTTAACTGGTTTGTCTCAAGAAGAGTCTTCTTTCTTGATCGGTCTCGGCGGTGTGGAGTTTGATTTTCGTGGTTTGCTTTTGGCGGGATTTGTTATCGGTGCTGTCGGCGTTCTCGATGATATAATCATCGGCCAGATAGAGGCTGTTGAACAGCTGCAGGAAGCTAATCCTGATCTAAGTAATAATAAAATATTCGCTCTAGCTTATAAAGTTGGCAATGCTCATTTGGGGGCGATTATCAATACTTTGTTTTTGACTTACGTCGGCGCCTCCTTGCCGCTATTACTTCTTTTTGTTTTGAATGAAAATAATGGCCTGACTTTAAGCCAGCTTTTAAGCACAGAATCAATAACTACGGAAATAATCAGAACGCTTTCCGGTTCTATCGGCGTTATTCTTTCGATGCCGATTGCCACTTTCTTAGCCTCACGTCATCGTTCTTGAGGAAAGTTTTTTTGTATTCGATGCTAGGCGGTTTAATGGAATAAAAAAGAAACCACCGGGAAGTCGGTGGTTTTATTTAATGATGGGGTTTTCTTTTTCAAATTTTTCGGCTGCTCCGGAATTGATATAGTTCATGACTAATTCGTTTCTGCTTGGTTCGCGGTCTGTCAGGCTGAGATTCTTTTTTGTCGCTTCGGTATTTTCAGCCCCAAGTATTATATCGGTTTGTTTTTTTAAATATTCAGCCAAGTCTTTGCAGGGACTTGTTCCCGATTCATTTTTTTGACTCGGCTTATCCGGTTTTCCTGTAATTGAATTGAATTCTTCTTTCATATTTTTGCCCCCTAATTTTAACAATTTGATTATAGCACTTAAATATTTTTTGCCAATATTTAAAAATGGTGTGTTTTTATAATTGACTTTTTTTAATCTTAATGGTAATAAATATTTATCGTTCATTTAAAAAAGGGAGAAAAAACAATGTTTATAACATTTTTGAAATTATGGTTTAACAGAGATAATCAAACTCTGTTAAAAGAAATGGAGAGTGATGTTCTTAAAGAAGGAAGTTATTGGTTGTTTGAGCAGTACATTTCCTTATTTGACATAAAACCAAATAAGGCAAGCCTGCGTCGAGTATTGGATTTTTTTATAGACGAAGGATTGTATCTTCAGGCGAGACACATGAAAGAAGAGTGCTTTGAAGATGAGAAGTTTTCTTTCCAAGAGCTTTTAAGAATATTAAAAAAAGCAATGCCAGGGACTATTGATCATAAGCTTGCTACTTATAATTTAATAAGCAGGTTTATAAAATTACCGCCCGAAGCTGTTAATCTCTTAGACAATCTTGACGCCATGACCCCTGAACCGCCAATACCGCTAATTAAGGTTTATAGAGGCGGAGAAGATGTAAAAGAAATTTATTAAAATTAGCTCCGTTTAGCGGAGCTTTTTTTATTTTATATTCACTATCTTATAGGATTTTATTTTGCCGTTTATTTCTGCACTAAATTCCTCTCCCAATCGTCGTCCTAGAAGCGCCGCTCCTAACGGCGAATTACGGGAAATTATTCCTTTGCCGGGGTCGCTTTCGTTAGAGCCTAATATCCGGTATTCTTTTTCCCGCCCTTCGCTGGTGATAAGCACGGTTTGTCCTAAAGATACTGATTCTTTGTCGGCTGATGTTTCGATTATTTCCGCGCGCTTTATCAGGTAGTCCAAATCTTCTATTCGTTTATTCAGGCCGCGCAAGCGGCTTTTAGCCAGCTGATAACCGGCGTTTTCCGAAAAATCACCCATGGCGGCTAAGCGCTGGACTTCTTGGCTTAAATGCGGATGTTGTTGGCGCAAGCGGCTTAGCTTTTCTTTTAGTTCTTGGTATTTTTCTGGCGTTAAGCAAGTGTCGACTGGCGCTGGCCGGTAAGTTTCTTTTTTTCTCTTTGGTACCTGCATAGAATTTAGATCAAGGCTTCCAGTTTAAGCGTTATCATGCTATAATAGCAAATTATTAAAAATTAAGGAATAAAAATATATGAAAGACGTTTATCAGGAGTCTCTAGAAATGCATCGCCAAAATGGCGGCAAATTAGCCTCTTCCGTAAAAGTGCCATTAGAGGATAAGCACGATTTATCATTAGCCTATACGCCTGGGGTGGCAGAAATCTGCCGAGTAATTGCCGCTAATCAGTCAGAAGCCTCTAATTTAACTTTGAAAAAGAATACCGTTGCCGTTGTCAGTGACGGCAGTGCTATTTTAGGTCTGGGTAATCTAGGTGCTAAAGCGGCTATCCCGGTAATGGAAGGGAAATGCGCTCTTTTTAAGAAATTTGCCGATGTCGACGCTTTTCCTATTTGCCTTGATACTCAAGACAGTGATGAGATAGTTGAAACCGTTAAGCGGTTGGCGCCGGTTTTTGGCGGTATAAACTTAGAAGATATTGCCGCGCCGCGTTGTTTCGAGATTGAAAAGCGTTTGAAAGAATCTTTGGATATTCCGGTAATGCACGATGATCAGCATGGAACGGCCACTGTCGTTTTGGCCGGTCTTATAAATTCCCTAAAGCTGAGCGGCCGCCAAGCTTCCGATAGCCGGATAGTTATTAGCGGCGCCGGAGCGGCCGGCAATGCGGTTTCTCGTTTGCTTCTAGAATATGGTTTCCGTGATATTATTGTTTGTGATCGTCAAGGTGCTATATATAGCAAGCGGGCGGGTTTGGATGAGGAAAAGCAGGCTTTGGCTGCCATTACTAATCCTCAAGGCCTACAAGGCTCGCTGAGCGATGTTTTGCCAGGAGCTGATATTTTTATCGGCGTCAGTTCTCCAGGCATTCTTTCGCCTGATATGGTAAAAAGCATGGCCGAGAAAGCGATAATTTTTGCTTTGGCTAATCCGGTGCCAGAAATAATGCCGGAAGAAGCTTTGTCAGCCGGCGCTTTTATTGTCGCCTCCGGCCGCAGTGATTATCCTAATCAAGTAAATAATGTCTTGGCTTTCCCCGGTATTTTTCGTGGCGCCTTGGATAATGGCGTTAAGCAGATAGAAGATTATATGTTGGTTAAGGCTGCGGAAAATATCGCCGCCTTCGTGGCTGAGCCCGATCGGGACCACATACTGCCAACCCCGTTTGAGGCCGGTTTAGCGGCTGTTGTCGCTAGCGCTATCAAGAAAAATTAAGACTTTTGCAGATATTTGACTATTTTTAAAAAAGGAGGTATTATCAACTAAGTCGCCTAGCTTGGCGATTTTGATTACGTTCGCGTAATTTTTTTTATTGATATTAAGCTAATTTAAAAAATATGGAAATCAGGAATATCGCCATTATCGCTCACGTCGATCACGGCAAGACAACTTTAACCGATTCTTTGATGAGGCAGACCGGCATTTCCGGCGATGGCGTCAGCATGGATTCCAATGATTTGGAAAAAGAACGCGGCATTACTATTTATTCGAAAAACACTTCGGTCTTTTATCGTGATACCAAAATAAATATCGTGGACACTCCGGGGCACGCTGATTTCAGCTCGGAAGTCGAGCGCATCTTACGTTCTATCGATTGCGTCTTGTT
>CAYPAS010000068.1:0-3695 GCA_964408785.1 uncultured Gammaproteobacteria bacterium
GCTATACAGCCCCGGATCGGCGCCGCGTGAATCAGAACGACCTAGATATGATTCATAAATATCTTTCTGTTTCTTTAAAATACGGGAAGGAACGAAAAAGTAAGCGGCTTTAGTAAAAGTCTTTTTGATATCCGGCTTAAAGCTATTCAAATCCAAAGCGGTAAACTGCTTCATATAACCGACCATGCCGGCGGCCACCTTAGCCTTATTCATCACTTCTCTTCTGGCAACATAAACGACTCTTATCTTGGCCTCGAAAGCTAACTTAGAAGCTTTGTCTTCTATCGCTTCGATGCGGCGTTTTTCCGACGGCGATAATTCCGTCATTAATTTAGCTTTTTCTTCTTTTTCCGGAGTTGTCGGCACTATCCAAATCGGTAAAGCGATAGAAATAAAGCTATGTATATTCGATAAAAGCGAAGAAAAAAGACCGGAGGAAGCCGCCTTCTCTTTGCGATTAAGAATCTTATTTGATTCCCTGGCCGAAGCTTTTACCCAATCAAAACCAATAGGAACAATTATTATCTGGAACCAAAGCTGTTCGCCAGCATGAAGAGAACTGCAAAGATCCATTAATAAAGTCATTGGGTCTTTAAAATGGGTTTCCTTAGGACCAAATTGATGTTCAAATTCTAAATAACATTTTATCGGTAAAGCCGGTAAGGATGACTGGATAAATTCCGTCCCCCAAACATCATAATCCCTATCAGGCAAAAGCGCCGGCAAATCTTTGGTATAGTCATCAACTTCTGTTATTTCCGCGTCGGGATACTGGGAATAAACGGCTGTTTCCACCAAATAGCGATGCTCAATCGGAGTTTGAATTAAAAATTGTATATATCCTTCAATGCTAACTATCTCGAAACTGAAGGATTTTTGAAACTTCCCTTCAAACCATTTTTCAAAAAAACTAATAGATCCCTGGGCACCGCCAAGATAATTAAAAAGATTCTCAACCGCCTTAGGCGACTGTTCGTTGCCACGCGGTATATCTATTGCCAACATTATAGTCTTATTGGTGGCCGCCCACTTATTCCTGATATAAGAGAGGTATATTTCCAAAACTCCACGAACAAAAGCAAAGGCCAATAATATCCAGCCAAAATTAATGAAAAAAGTCCAGAACATCTCTTCTGGCGGTAAATCCAAAAAACTTTCAAGTCTAGAAATATCAATGACTATATCCATACCACAAAACGATAATAAGGGCTAAAAATAGCCCACTTCCTCTTAAATCCTGATAAAGCTATTTTAACATATAGTTACAAAAAAAAGAAGCTGTTTCTTGCACAGAAACAGCTTCTTTGATTTGTTTAGAAATTTTTTAATTCCATTCCTTTAAACCATAGGTACCGCGGCCAACGAGAATGTAGCGATTATCTAAAATAAGCTCATTATGGACGGTGGCGGCGTTAGCTTTCTTACGGTCAAAAGCCACCTCGTTGATCTTATTAGCGATTTCCGTAAAATGCATCGGCTCGCCAGAGTGTTTCAAAACCAAATAAATCTTATCGTTAACCGTTTTAGGGCTTATCTCACCCCATTCTTTAGCACCCCAATCTCCGTATTTATTCTGCTCTAAATTTTTAACCGCTTGCATTAAAGAATAAAGGACTTTGTTGCTATTAATAATATCAGCCTTATCTGGAAAAACCTGGCTTTTGAAAATCGGAGAAATATCTTCCTGTGATTTAGCAATTTTTTCCTGATGCTTATTATAAGTGTCCAGCTGTTGCAGAAAGGCGATTAATTCCTCGGTGGTCATGGTTTTCTTCATGCTCTCCACCTTAGACATCAAGTCTTTAGCCAATTCTTCAAAGTGGGAAATATCGGTTTCTTTTACCTTTATCGACGGATTAAAAGAATCATCACCGCCAACAGTTTCCAAATCATCAGACAATAAACGAGAAATCAAAAAATTAAAATGATTTCTATAAACCTTTCTTTCTTTTTCATATTCCTGGCTATCACTCTTGGCATCATTCTTTATCTCCAGGCAAATAACGCTCAAGATATCCAAAAGATAATCGCGACGAACTAAGCCGCCGTGCTGTTCCAAAATATTTTCAACCACATCCTTAAGAGTGGCGATGGAATCGCCAAGATTATCCAGCTTCTTTATTTTCTTGATGCTCGATGATTCTATCTGGCGAACCCTTTCCCTGGTTAACTGATGCAAGCCGCCAATCTTTTCCAAGGTCTCACCCTTGTCGCCTTTTAAACCAAAACGGCGGACTAAGATGTCGCGCTCTCTTTCTAAAAGCTCAGCGAATAATGAATTGACGATATTAATAGCATCAAGACGGGCCAGCTCTTCTGATTTTTTATCCTTAATTATCTTTTCTAATGAATTTGCCATATTATTCCTCTCTATAAAAAATTAGACACTAATTTGATTAATGCGCAATCAATTTATCATAATAATTTATATTAGTCAATTCCTATGATAAGAAATGATTCCCGGATATTCTTTTAATAAAAATCTCTCAAATATTAGAGAAAAAATAAAGAAGATGACCAAACGAAAAACTATCAGCAAACGACTATAAAAATCCTGCTTTGACCAGTATTTGCGATATAAAATGTGTTGATTATGGAAAGACCAGCTTCTTACCTGCCGGCTTTTTGCCAGGCGGTTAGACAACCAAGAAAAACAACCGCCGTTGGAAGAACTAGCACTACGATCATGATAAAAAATGGCTTGAGGCACGCTTACGGTTTTTAAATCGGCTAAATAAAGACGGTAAGCCAGATCGCAATCCTCTTTGTACATAAAAAGATCTTCGTCGTAATATTCCTTCTGACCACCACGCTCAAAAGATATTTTTTCAAGAGCGGACGTCCTGAATAAAGCACCGGCGCCAGTCGGGCCGACAATAGAAAGATTTTCTTTAAGAAAAATAGCTTCAGGTAAACCCTGCCCTAAATCAGAAAACTTCAAGCCAGGAGAAAGCTTCAAACCCAAAGAATCTAAATCGTCAGTAAATTTCTTAGCCGCAAAATCCCAACGTTTAATTTTAGGAGCGGCAACGGCTAATTCTGTTTTTTTCTCCAAAACGTCTAAAAGCAATTCGATTGAATCTTTATCTAAAACCAAATCGGGATTAATCACCAGGAAATATTCGGCCCCCAGTTCTTTAGCTCTTCTAATAAGCCGATTATAAGCCTTGCCGAAACCAAGATTCTCTCCAAAAGAAAAATATTCTAAATTATCAGAAAATTTTTTATTAGCGGAAGAAAAATCATTAAGCCCAGTCTGGTTAGATAAGTCGCCACTGTTATCACCGACTAATATCTTAAATTCTTTTTCTGGTAAAAAATCTAAAGCGGTCGCCAATGACGGCAAGAGATACGGCAAATATACAGCCGTTGCTTGTTTGTATAGCACTAAACCAATGGCTAATTTCATATTTTTTGATTACCAACCTTATCTTCCCTGATATATTCTTCTAAAGCCGAATTCCAAGAACGCAGTTTCTTGCTTTTATGATTCCGCAAAACGGAAAATTTCGGCCGACGCGCCGGACGCCTGAGATCCTCACTTCTTACTGGCCGGATTTTTACATCAGTAATCCGAGATTTTTCAAAAAAAATCTCAGCCGCCTGGAACCAATTCAGCGGCCCCTCATTAACCAAGTGATAAGCACCAAAAGGAACTTCCAATTCCCAGAGGCGTTTAGTGGCCTGGGCTAAAT
>CAYPAS010000069.1:0-3498 GCA_964408785.1 uncultured Gammaproteobacteria bacterium
AGTCTTCCGGAAATAAAGAGATCAAGAGAATTAGGAAGCGTGCTGTTCCAAGAATAAGATTCTTTTAAAGGGTTGGCAAAATCAGTATAAAAACGTAGAGCTTCTATTCCTGGGTTGTAGTTATTATTTTTTAAGGTATCTGGTATCCGGGAAAAAGTAACGCGATCGCCGCTTTGCATGACAGCGCCGTTTTGCATCATTAAGACGGAAAGAATATCGCTATAACGCTGGATATTGGAACTGCCGCCTAATCCAGCGCCAGCCTGGATTATACCGGCTTCACTTGATTGTTTAGTAAGTTTTTTTACGGCTGATAAGAAATCCTTGTTCCAGTATTTAGGCAAATTGCTAATACCGGCATTATTCAATAAATCACGATTATAAAAAATAGCTAAAGTATCGACGGAAAGGGGTAGGCCGTATATTTGTCCATCTAAAATAGCATCGTGAGCTACGGTATCGACGAATTTATCTTGGATATCTTTAGCGGTTAAGCTTTTGGTCGCTTTTAATTTGTAAACGGTTTCTTTTTTTAGGGCGCCTTCAGTTACCGGATAAACCATGGAGGTTGAAGTTGGTAGGGGCGACAATTTGCTCTGATATTTTTTTACCCAGGTATTGTGGATAGAAAAGACATCAGGACCGCGGTCTTCTGCTAAGGCGTTTAAAAGCTCATTTTCATATTCTTCGTAACGTAGCTTGCGATATTCTATTTTAACGTAAGGATGCAGCGCCTGATATTTGTTGATTATATCTTGGAAAGCATCGGATTCATCGAAAACGCGCCAGTAAGTCAGAGTAATATTTTTCATAGCCGCCTCGGTCGTCTGGTCAGTTCCTTTGCAGCCGAACCCTGAATTAAGCAGGAAAGCGGCAAGCAGAGAAATAATGATGATTTTTTTCTTCATATTAAATAGAATGTTTACCATCATTATAGCAATTATTCCGTTGGTCTGACAATCGAAAATCGTTTTTAAAGATCGAATTGCCGATATTGCAAAGCTTCGGCTATATCGTTTTCTTGGATTTCTGCCGCGTCTCTTAAATCGGCGATGGTTTGGGATATTTTTAGGACCTTTTGCTGGCTTCGGGGTGACAATCGCCATTTTTTAAAAGCTTTTTCGGCTAAAGAATTGGCTTTTTGCTCTATTTTTAAATACCGGAGTAACTCTTCCGTGTTTAAAGAAGCGTTATGCTTTTTTGCGCCAAAACGTTTTTCTTGTTTTTTTCTGGCCGATATTATTTTTTCTTTGTTTATTTGGTAATCATTATTATTCGTGGCTTCTTTTTCGGAAGATGTTAGTTTTATTTGTAAATCAAAACGTTCCAGGAAGGCCTGGCTAAGATGGCGGCGGTAATGCCTTATTTGTTCCTGGCTACAACAGCATAAGCCTGGTTTTTCTTCAAAAAGACCGCAAGGACAGGGATTCATGGCGGCGGCTAAGATGAAATCGGCTGCTAAACGCTCGTAGCTTTTTTGTTGCAGGGAATTATAATAACCCTCATCCAGGGCTTGATATAGGCAGGCAAGCGTCGCGCTAGAAAAATTAGGTAATTCATCAAGAAAAAGCAGGCCGTGCTTAGCTAACGATAATTCGGCGAATAAAGAGCGGCTGCTGCCGGATAAAACTCCGGGTGAAATATTGCTTGGTGGTCGGCGAAATGGCCGTTTGTTTATTAAAGGATATTCTAAATTATTGATTTTAGCGATGGCGGCAATGTTTAAAATATCTTCTTTTTCCTTTTTTTCTGGTTCGGGAAGTAATTGGGGTAAAAAATTTATCAGGGCAGTCTTTCCTATACCCGGACGGCCGGAAAATAATAAATGATGACCGCCGGCCGCGGAAATTTCTAAGGCCCTTTTAGCCTTATTTTGTCCTTTTATTTGTAGGGAAACACTAGTACCTTTGGGGATAATTTCTTTTTTACGCCAGCTAGGCGGTATTTGTTTTTTATAGAGTATCTCTAATAGTTGGGTTAAATTTTTTACGGGAATTACTGGAAAATCTAATAAGGAAGCTTCGGAGATATTTTCTAAAGGAATAATAGCTTTTTTAAGGCCGTATTTTTTGGCGGCCAAGATAAAAGGCGTAATTGCCCGTAGCGGTTTTATTTCTCCCGACAAAGAAAGTTCGCCGACTAATAGGCAATCAGAAAAATCAAAAAGGAAGTGATTTTGCAGGGCGAGAATACTGATTATTATCGGTAAGTCATAAAAAGAGCCGGATTTTTTAATGTCGGCCGGGCCAAGATTAACGGTTATTTTTCTTTTAGGATAAGGCAGGCCACTTTGTCTTAAGGAGCTCCTGATTCGCTCTCGGGATTCCGATAAAATAGCATCGGGCAGGCCGATTATTTTTATCGCACCGAAATCACCGCCGCCGCTAGCCGCTTCGACGCTTATTAAATAGCTTTTTAGTCCGTTTAGGGCAGCTGACCAGATTTTAGAAGACATGTTATTAAGAAAAAGCCGCTATTTTGCAGCGGCTTAATCTTAACACTCGGTTTATGAAATATTATTAAATTTATTTTTTTATTTCATCTAATTTGACGCTTAAGAGTTTGCTAACTCCGTCCGCTTCCATGGTGACGCCGTAAAGGATACTAGCTTTGCGCATACAAGCGCGATTATGGGTGATGACGACGAATTGAGTTTTATTGGATAGGTCATCAAGTATTCTAGCCAGTCTTTCAGAATTAGCTTCATCGAGGGCGGCGTCAACTTCGTCGAGAACGACGAACGGCGAAGGGTTGGCGCTGATGATGGCGCAAATTAAGGCAATGGCAGTCAGAGCGCGTTCGCCGCCGGATAACATAGAGACTGCCTGGATTTTCTTTCCTGGAGGCGTTGCCTGGATGTCGATACCGGCCAAACCGACGGAATTATATTTTCTTAAGGATTTAAGTTTTTTCAAACGTTCTTCGGCACGGGTTTTTGTTTCTTGATTTTCCGTTGGTGATGGCTTGAGCGCGCTGTCGGTTGGGGTTTTTGACGTTTCTTCTTTTTCTAAATCTTCAGCTAATAGTTTATTTATCTTAGCGCTGCCGCCGTTGAATAAGATTTGGAAATAGTCGTTGAATTTTTCCGAAATTACTTTGAATTCTGAATCAAAACGTTCTTTAATATTTCCGTCTAATTCCTGGATAATTTTTTCCAGAGAGGCAATCGCTTGATCAAGGTCGCTAGTCTGATTACTTAGGAAATCAAAACGTTCTTTGGTTTCCTGATATTCTTTTTCCGCTTCTGGGTCGATACCGCCTATCTGCTCCAGCTGATTTTTTTGCTCATTAAGGCTCTTGGCTAAGTAATTAAGGTCTAGAGATTTATCGGCTTGATATTCTTTGATGTCTTTGATATTCAGGTTATCGTTTATAATGTTGTTTTCCAAGTCTTCTAAACGGGTTTCCTGACGAGCGGCTTCTATTTGTAGAGAATTTAAGCGTCCAGAAACTTCGCTGATTTCTGCTTGCATAGCCTGGATGTCTTTTTGGCATTCA
>CAYPAS010000070.1:0-3336 GCA_964408785.1 uncultured Gammaproteobacteria bacterium
AGAATTTATTTCTCAGGATAATAGCTGTAAATTGGCGATGCTTTGGTTCGGTGCTCTTAAAAAAAGCCAGCGCCGCGCTAGTTGTTTCTATCAGGATTATTTTTATCAGTTAAGCGATGATGACCCCGCCGCGCGCAATCTGACGCCGCGGCCGCGTCTTTTCCTTTATGATCCGGACAAGGCTTTTGTCCGCGCCAAGCTTTTGCCGCAATTAGCCGCCGCTCACTCCCTGGATCTTTCCGGCGGCAATTCTCCTTTTTTATTTTCTGATTCTTTACCCTCCAAGGATTTGCCCGTATTTCGGATTTTTAAGGTTTTAGAAGCAGAGAAATATTCCGTTTCCCGTTTAAAAGAAATGCTTAAAAGAAATAAAGTGAAGCGGGCTGAACTTATCTGCAAAGGCGTTCCTATAGAGACCGATGACTTGCGCCGCCGTTTAGCTATTAAAGAAGGCGGGCCTTATTTTGTTTTTATAAGTGAATTTTCTGGCGGTCAACGTTGGCAGATTTTAGCAGAAAGAGCTTAAATTATTCTTTACATTGGGAGTTTTTTGGGATAGTATAAATATGAAATAAACTCTTTAATTATGAGGCAATCACAACTTTTTACAAAAACAGTCAAGGAAGCACCAAAAGACGAAAGTAGCTATAACGCCCAAGCCCTTATTCGGGCCGGTTTTGTTGATAAACTAGCCGCTGGCGTCTATTCTTATCTGCCTTTAGGCAAATTGGTTTTAGATAAGATTTGCCGGATAATCCGAGAAGAAATTGACGCTATTGGCGGTCAGGAAATATTAATGGCGGCCTTGATTCCTAAAGAAAATTGGCAGACTACTGGTCGCTGGGAAACTTTTGATGTTCTTTTCCGTCTTCAGGCTGATGAGGGGCGGGAATACGCTTTAGGCGCTACTCACGAAGAATTGGTTTCGCCGATTGCCCAAAAATTTATTTTTTCTTATAAAGACCTGCCATTCAGCGCTTATCAGATCCAGACAAAATTCCGCAACGAAAAAAGAGCTAAAGCCGGTTTATTGCGTGGCCGTGAATTCTTAATGAAAGACCTTTATTCTTTCCACGCTTCTCAGGAGGATTTGGACTCTTTTTATGAAAAAGCCACCGCCGCTTATGTTAAGATTTATCAGCGCTTCGGTTTAGGAGAAACAACTTATTTGACTTATGCTTCCGGTGGTAGTTTTTCCAAATACTCTCACGAATTTCAAACATTGGCCGCGGCCGGTGAAGATTTAATTTACATCTGCGATCACTGCCGAGTGGCGGTTAATAAAGAAATTATTGAAGAACAGCCGCTTTGCCCGCTTTGCGGTCAGAAAAATTTACGGGAAGAGAAGGCGATAGAAGTGGGAAATATTTTTAAGCTCGGTACTAAATTTTCCGTACCTTTTTCTATTAAATACAAAGACAAGGCCGGTGATTTACAGGATGTAATCATGGGGTGTTATGGTATTGGTCCTAGCCGGATAATGGGAACGGTAGTTGAAAGCTTCCATGACGATAAGGGAATTATTTGGCCGGAAAACATCGCGCCTTTCAAATACCATCTGCTTTCATTGAATGAAAACGAAGAGGCGGATAAGATTTATGAATATTTGAAGAGCAAGGGAATAGAAGTTCTTTATGATGACCGCGAATTATCGGCCGGAGAAAAATTCGCCGATTCCGATCTTATCGGTTGCCCGTATCGCTTAGTGGTCAGCAAAAAAACTTTAGCGGCTGGCGGTTTGGAATTCAAGCCGCGAAACAGCGACGAAAGTCGCTTGATTAAATTAGAGGAGATAGCTTAAGCAAAACAGTGAAATTATGTTCAATAATTTGTTGGGAAAATTCAGCCATGACCTCGGTATCGATCTCGGAACTAGGAATACTTTAGTTTACGTCGATGATAAAGGGATATTGATAAACGAACCGAGCGTTGTCGCGATTAATAAGCGGACGAACGAAATCTTGGAGGTCGGCGAAGCCGCCAAAAAGATGGTGGGCAAGACGCCAGCTCATATTGAGGCGGTGAAGCCTTTAGTTGAAGGGGTTATTTCTGATTTTGAAGTGACAGAAAAGATGCTCAAGTATTTTATCAATAAAGTACATAGCGACAATTTTGCTTTGATAGCCAGACCTCGTGTGGTTATCGGCATTCCTCTTGATTTGACCGAAGTGGAAAAGAAGGCCGTCGAAGATGCCGCTAAATCCGCCGGCGCGCGCAAGGTGTATTTAATCGAAGAAGCCATGGCGGCCGCTATCGGCGCCCGCTTACCGGTTACCGAAGCGACGGCGACTATGGTTGTCGATATCGGTGGCGGGACTACGGAAATAGCGGTAATCTCTTTGGGCGGCGTCGTTACTTGGAAATCACTTAAATCGGCAGGCAACGAATTCGATAATGATATTGTCGAATACGTGCGTGAAGAGTTTAATATATTAATCGGCGAACAATTGGCGGAAAGCTTGAAAATCGGTATTGGGTCAGCTGTTTCTCTGGGCGAAGCAAGGGAGATGGAGGTTAGGGGTCGCGATTTGATAAGCGGTTTGCCAAAAGCCTTGATGATTAGCGATAAACAGGTCAGAGAAGCGATTAATCGGACAATCGTTAAGATAATTGATAATATCAAGACTATTTTAGAAACTACTCCGCCCGAGTTAGTTTCTGATATCTACGAAAGAGGTCTTTTCCTTTCCGGCGGCGGCGCCCTATTAAAGGGTTTGGACCAAGCGATATCGACAGCCACCAAGATACCAGTGAAGATTGTTGATGATCCTTTAACCTGCGTAGCTCGCGGTACCGGCATACTTCTTAATGACAAGGAATTGCTGGATAAAGTCGTTTTACCGACTTATATCGATTAAAATATTTTTTGACCAAGGAAGATGAAGATAAAAAAGAACAAAACAATATTGATTTTTATTTCGGCATTGTTTCTGGTTTTTATTTTTCATTTCAGCGGTTTAAGCCGTCCGTTGGAATCATTACTGCTTAATTCGGTTAAACCTTTAACTTCACGTTTTTATAGTTTAGGCTCTAATATTTCAGGTTCTTATTCGTCAGAACAGGATATAATTCGTTTACAAGAAGATCTTGCTAAATCACGGCAAGAATTGGCGGCAACGAGGATTAGCGAGTCGCGGTGTTTGGAAATCGAAAGCGAAAATGAAAAACTTCGCCAGCTATTAGAATTCAAAAAATCAAGCGCTTATCATTTATTGGCGGTCGATATTGTCGCCTCTGAGGCTGGTAGTGAAGGAAGTCGCGATTTAATAATTGATCGCGGCGAGCGAGACGGCGTTATTTCCGGGGCTGGCGTAGTTAGTCAAGCCGGTGCGATAG
>CAYPAS010000071.1:0-3314 GCA_964408785.1 uncultured Gammaproteobacteria bacterium
TGCTTGTGTTAAATTAAATTCTTTCATATACTCTTTGAATTTTTTTAAATCATCCATACCCTAAATATTTTCATAACTCAATCTTACACCCCTAACCCTCGTAAATCAAGCTAACTTTTAAGCAAATTTAGCTAATATTCGATATTCAGGGACGGGATTTTATAAACCATTTTATAAACCTTTTTTGGCTAAAATTAGACAATATTTTTAATATATGCTATACTCCGAATAAAGGTCGAATTTAATAATGATCAATAAATCAAAACTTATGGTCTAAACAAAACAAATCACAAAAAAGCGAAGACAAGCCCTCAGGAGTTAAAAGGCTTGTCCATTAAACGCTAAAAATTTTATGGCGAAAAAATACTAAGGGGTGGCGATCGTTCTTTTGCTATTAAATTTTTAGCTTTTTTATTTGCTAAATTAATTACATCTATTATGAAAAATACCAACTTAAAAATCGAGCAGGTCAATATTTCCCTGCTCAAGCCGGCAGAATACAATCCAAGGCGCCTGACTGCGAAGCAGGAAGAAACGCTCACTAAGAGCATTGAGAAATATAAACTACTTGATCCGATCATAGTTAACAATTACAAGGATCGAGAAAATATCGTCGTCTCCGGCCACCAGCGTCTGAAAGTGGCCAAGAAGCTCGGCTACAAGGAAGTCCCCGTCATCTTCGTCAATTTGCCGATTGAAAAAGAAAGAGAGCTCAACTTATTCATGAACAAGGCACAAGGAGAATGGGATCTAGAATTGCTTAAACAATTCGACATTGAAATGCTTCTTGAAACCGGCTTCGATGATTCCGATCTTTCAGCCATCTGGGATGACTTTCTGGAAACTGAGGATGATAATTTCCAAACCGAGAAAGAGGTTGCCAAAATAAAAAAGACCGATATCAAGCTCGGCGATATGTTCCAGTTAGGCAATAACTTTCTCATCTGCGCCGATTCCACTAATCAGGAGTCTGTTAAAAAGTTAATGGGCAAAGAAAAAGCCGACATGATCTATTCAGATCCGCCATTTAACATTGGCGTGGACTATTCTAAGGGCATTGGCAAGACCAGAAACTACGGCGGAAAAGTTGATGATAAAAAGAGCAAATCTGAATACCGAGAATTCATTAAGAAAACAATTATTAACGGCTTAGCTGTCAGCAAGAAAGACTTGCACTGTTTCTACTATTGCGATCCCCTATCAATCGGAATGATCCAAAGCTTATATGAAGAACTGGGAATTACTAACAAGCGAGTAGCTCTCTGGATTAAGAATAACCAAAATGCCACACCTCAAATCGCGTTCAATAGAATGTATGAACCGGTCGTGTACGGGGTTGTTAATAAGCCCTACCTGTCGCCTATTAAAAATACCAGCGAAATAATGAATAAAGAGATTGAAAATGGCAACCGGACTATTGATGACATCCTTGATTTAATCGACATCTGGCTAGTAAAGCGCCTGCCGTCCAGCCAGTATGAGCACCCGACTGAAAAGAGCCCCACACTTCATGAGAAAGCTCTAAGAAGATGCACAAAGGTCAATGATATCGTACTTGATCTATTCGGCGGATCGGGCTCGACGCTAATCGCCTGCGAGCAGTTGAAGCGCCGATGTTATACGGCGGAGATAAACCCTATCTTCTGCCAGCTTATAATTAATAGATTTGAAAAATATGCCAATACCAAAGCAAAAAAACTCAATTAGCCAAGGAGATATCTTCCAGCTCGGCAATCATTTCCTCGCTTGCGGTAATGCTAAAGACAAAAAGCTTATCGACAAACTGATTAACACTAATAAGATTAAAGCAATAATCAGCGATCCGCCCTATTCTATTGACTATGTCCAAAGCAAATCCGGCTTCAAGCAAAAAATCGCTAAGCCCAAAGATATTATCGGCGATCAATTCCAGAGCGAGGATGATTATCGGAAATTCACTAAAGACTGGCTGGACTGCGCACTTCCCTATCTTGAACGCAAGAACTCCATCTATATCTTTAACTGCGACAAAATGATATTCGCTTTGAAGCAAGGCATGGTAGATGCCGGACTTTATTTTTCACAGCTTCTGATTTGGGTTAAAAGTCATTCAGTTGTCGGCCGAAAAGACTATCTGCCTCAGCACGAATTAATCGCCTACGGCTGGAAAGGAACACATGACTTTTTAAAGACCAAAGACAAGAGCGTGTTATTCGCCCCGAAGCCCAACAAGAGCACGCTTCATCCGACCATGAAGCCTGTTTTCCTGCTCCGAAAAATAATTCTCAACTGCACTAATATCGGCGACTTTGTTTATGATCCTTTCGGCGGATCAGGCTCGCTTCTGATTGTGGCCGAGCAGACCAAGCGCCGATGTTTGATGGCCGAGCTTGACCCGGAATACTGCCAGACGATAATCGACAGATACAAGCGATTATCGGGACTAGAGGCTAAAAAGTTAAATTGAAATATATGAGCAATAAACTTATTAAAAAAACTGATTCCTGCCGGATAATCGCCCGGCAGGAAAAAAACAAGGCAGTGCTCCTTGAACAGCTCAATAAGACTCCGATCGTGCAGATTGCTTGCGAAAAGATTGGTGTCGCCAGAAGCACCTATTACCGCTGGATAGAAGATGATAAAGATTTTGATAGTAAAATCAAAGAGGCTATCCGCAAAGGCAAATCCCTAATCAACGACATGGCCGAATCAAAACTTATTTCAGCTATTCAAAATGGCAACACAACCGCAATAATCTATTGGCTGAAAAATAATCATAAGGGCTACCGAGAACGCAAGCCGATATTCCAAGAGGAAATGATTGAACCCATTCAGCTGATGATTACAAGATATGATCCTAAATATTATGACGAACACGGCCATCCCCTACCTGATAGTGACGACGATGACTCAATGGTCACGGCGCCTAAATTAACTTCGCACAAGCACATAGAAATATAAACCTACGAAGATGGTAGTGATGATGAAGATGAGGACGATGATTAATCTCTCAACTCATCCAATATCTTCTTTACTTCATACGGCTTCTCAACGTGCCTTAGGACAACTTCAGTATAGCCAGTGCCGGCGGTGTTGATAGCGATATCACCGGTCTTGGTCAATATCTTATCAAAGAAAGGTTCTCTAACTCGGACATCGGTTATTTTTGAATAATCAATGCTGATTGCATTAGTAGAAAGCCAGCCCTTATGGATCAATACTCTCTTATTAGTAAAGGCGTAGACATTGGCGACCCTTAAATAATAGGCGAAATAGAAAAGAGCGATTAGAAAAACAATGATCCCTGCACCAAAAGCAAATAATAGAGGCAAGCT
>CAYPAS010000072.1:0-797 GCA_964408785.1 uncultured Gammaproteobacteria bacterium
CCACTGACTGGTAGTAAACAACAGCTTCCTCTTGATATTCCTGAACAGAAGCGTAATAGGCGGTAATTGCGGCGTTATAATCTTTTACAGCCGAACTATCTTTGATTAGGCGACCGCTGGCCAAATAAGCATCTTCTTCTGCTTTTAATGTTTCCAAACGCATCTCTTCGCTTTCAATGCTTGATTTCTTGCTGTCCAAGTTAGCCGCTTTTTCCTGCAAATTATGTTTCATGGTATTGATCGCCGCGGCTTCCTGGCGGACGGCGGCCGCACCCTGATAAACGCTCCCCTGGCTTTCCTGATATATTTCTATCTTTCCCAAAGAGTTCTCCTCAAAAAGATGCTCGAAATCATTAGCAACGACTTCTTGAACGCCGCTAGCGGAAACTTTGCTAGGAATAACACCGATAGGAAAATAATTAGTCGTTTCCACATAACAATAACCAGATGAGGCCAAGGAATATTCTTTCGGGCAAGCCAAACCGGCAGCGCTGTGATTGATATCAGGAAAATCAAAAATAGCCGCGCCATAACCAAGGCGGCGCAAAAGAGCAACAGCTAAAAAGGTTTTATTCGAACAGACTCCCCGCTTCAAATAAAGGGTTTCGTAGGGATAATAAGGATCATCATTCAAACCGCCGCTAGCGACTTTTGCCTGATCATAAGGAATGTACTGGACAAAAGCTAAAACCGCTTCCGCCAACTGATCACCGCTCCAATTTTCCTGCAAAGCCAAACCCTTAAAAGACATGATCAATTGCTCCAAAGAATGGTCGCCGCTCTTGGCCAAGAAAAAA
>CAYPAS010000072.1:807-3114 GCA_964408785.1 uncultured Gammaproteobacteria bacterium
GTTGGGCAAGAACATTGATTGTCATAAAAATACAAGAAAAAAATACTATAAAAAGCATCCCGTAAATCAGCTGGTTCTTGGCCGACCTTATAAGTAAGCGATTTAGAAGAATTATGATATTCCTGGTATAGACTATCAGAAAAATCTTGACTCAAGGCGAATGAACGGTTTTGATATTTAAAAGAAAAATCTTGGCGGCTATAGCCAGCAGCGATGATGGCGCTAGTTTTCACGGCAACGCTTTCCGTGTTTTGTTTGGCGGCCGTTATTTTGGATAGATCAGCATTGCTAATACCAAGACCACGGGAACGCATCAAAGAAAAGGCGTCAGCCGGGCGACCAAGATAATAAAGTTTTTTATCAACTGGGTCTAAATAATAAGCCTCACCTTTCCCTTCCACTAAAAGTAAGATGCGGCCCAGCAAACGGCTTGGCGATTGTTTTTGAAAGGAAGCAAAATCTTGATTAGAAACGCCAAGGCCCAAAGAACGGATTAATTGAAAAGCATCATCAGGACGACCCAAATAATAACGTTTGTCATCAAGCGGATTAAGATACCAAGCCTCGCCTTTAGATTCTACCTGCAATAATATCCGGCCGGATAAATTGCTAGCGGCTTCGCTTGGCAAAACGCCGCCCCAAAAAAAGGCGGCGCTCGCGATTATCGTCAAAAAAAATAAAAAATATCTTCTTGGCATATTATAGATGTTTTTTCCCGGCCAATAAGATATTTTCTCCCGTATCATCAGGCAAATGAGAAAAATTATTGACATAGCTTAATTTAGCGCGGCCATCAGAAGAAAAAACTATTTTCGTTATAGATGACTGATATATTTCCGTAGCATTGAAACCAAAAATATCAGCGCCGGTCAAACTGGCAATAGCTAAACGGATAAAATTACCATGAGTAAAAAGCAATAATCTTTTTCCGGGATTTTCTAAAGCTAAATTGATCAAGGTTTTTCTAACGCTAAGCACCGCTTTATCTAAAATCGCCTGCCAAGCGGCTTGATTCTTGTTAATATTTTGACGGCCGAGCGGCGTTAAACGACGATAAGACGGAATTAGCCAATTCTGCCAATCAATTTCATTCAATGATTCGTCAATAAATAAACGCTTTTTTCTAAGTTTCGCTAAAGGCCGCGCCGATTCCTGGGCTCGTTTCAAAGCGCTAGCGTAAATCTTATCAAAAGGAAGATTCTTCAAAGAGCGCAATAAATAACGGCCCTGCTGTCGCCCCCATTTGGAAAGCGGCATATCGCCGGCGCTTTCTTTTTCCAAGCTATAATCGGGCTGGCAATGCCTGATGAGATATATTTCCGTATAAAGCTCCGGCTTTTCTTTGGACGACGCTTTTTTATTTTTCAGCATGGGATTATGTCTTTAAAGAGAAAAATTATGGTTAGCAAAATCCCAATCTAAAAGATTATGCAAAATATTTTCTACAAAAACCGCCCGCTTATTCTGATAATCAAGGTAATAGGCATGTTCCCAGACATCAATAGTGATAAGCGGCTTAACACCATGGACTATCGGCGTATCAGCATTAGCAGTTTTCATTATTTTTAATTGGCCGCCATCTAAAACCAACCAAGCCCAGCCGCTACCGAACTGGCTTAGGGCAGCCGCCTTGAATTCTCCTAAAAAATTTTCAAAAGAAGCGAAATTTTTAATGATTGCTGCCTCTAATTCTGGCGACGGCTGCCTTCTTTCAATAGCCGGACGCAAACCGCGCCAAAAAAAATCATGGTTATAAGCCTGAGCAGCATTATTGAATATCGGCGCTAATTCTGGATTGTTAGCGGTCTCTAAAATGATTTCTTCTAATTTTTGACTAGCATATGATGTGCCACTGATAAGATTATTCAAATTATCAACATAGGCCTGATGATGCTTACCATAATGGAATTCTATGGTTTTAGCCGAAATATATGGTTCTAAAGCTGATTGAGCAAAAGGTAAAGAGATGGGATTAAACATATATTTAAGGTTAAATTATTTATTATTTATATTTTGCATTATAGCAGATAAAAAGTTTCACTCCAAATAAAAAAGCGCCATTAAATGACGCTTTTACAGATTTTTCCGAGATTCCAGGATGCGGTCTAGTTTATAATAAGAAAGCATAACCACCGCACCTGGCAATATTGATAAATAATATTTTCCTGAGACTATCAAAAAAAATAATATTAGAGAAAATATATTGGAAATCAATACTAGATTCCGGAAATTTTTGAATCGCTTCAGCAATTTTCAAGACCTCAATTTTTTGAAGGAACGCTTTATTTATAGCAAATAAATGCGTTC
>CAYPAS010000073.1:0-3056 GCA_964408785.1 uncultured Gammaproteobacteria bacterium
GCCGCCTTAGGCTTATTTTTCGTCTGGCTCTTAGCTGTTTATGGTTGGCGCGCTTTCTTGAAGGGCGCGGCTTTCTTATTTGGCGCTTCGCTTGCCAGTTTCTTTTTGGTTTATCTAGTTATTGCTATTCCTTACGGCCGCCAAGCGGTTGATATTTCCGACAGCTTTATGGAGCGTCTTGATGATAGTAGCGGTGCCGCCGTTTCTTCTCGTTGGGCTTTATTGCCAGTCTTATGGCAGGAAGTTTCAGAATCACCTTTCATCGGCCAAGGCTTTGGCGCTTCTTTAACTTATCGTTCTAGCGACCCCAGGGTTTTGGAAAGAAATCCGGAGGGCTGGTATACGACTTACGCTTTTGAATGGGCTTACCTGGATATCTGGTTGAAGATTGGTCTTTTCGGTTTGCTGGCTTATTTAGTTTTTCTCGCGGCTTTTTTTCTAGAATCAAAGAAGAAGATTGATAAAAATAAGCAGCTGGCCCTGCCTTTGCTTTTGTCGCTAATTTTTTTATCTACTGTCAATTTCTTTACCCCATATTTAAACCATCCTTTAGGTATCGGTTTTCTAGTCTTGGGCTCTTGCCTGATTTGGCTAGATAATGTATATTAAACCTTAACTAAATCAAAAAAGTTAAGAGAAAAATTATGAATGAGCAAATCATTTCCCAAGAAGGTTACGACAAACTAAAAGACGAGTTAAATCTCTTGTCTACCGTCCGTCGGAAAGAGATCGCTGAAAGGATAGAGAGGGCGAAGGAATTAGGAGACCTCAGCGAAAACGCTGAATACAGCGAAGCCAAAGACGCCCAGGCTTTAAATGAGGGCCACATCTTAGAATTGTCAAACATTTTGAAGAATGTCACTGTCGTCCACAGCGAGGGCAAGGGCGACAAGGTAGAAATGGGTTCGCGTATAACGGTTAAATCGGCTAATGGCGAAAGGCAGTTCACTATCGTCAGTTTCAATGAAGCTGATCCTGTTAACGGCAAGATTTCCAACGAATCGCCGCTTGGCGTTGCTTTCGTCAATCATCGCAAGGGCGATGAAGTGGAAGTAGAAACCCCTAAAGGTGTGGTTAAATACAAGATAAGCAAGATTGAATAAAATTTTAAAATAAAAAATATGCCGGAAGACGAGAGACAGATTCCGGCCAGCGAAAGGGAAGAGCGTTTAAAAAAGCTGGCTGAGTTAAGAAAAATGGATATTGACCCCTATCCAGCCGTTTCTAAGCGCGATCGGATGATTAAGGATGTCTTGGATAATTTCGAGACTTTAAACACCAGCCAGGAGGAATGCCGTTTGGCCGGCCGCCTGCGCTCAAAAAGAGAACACGGCAATTTGTCTTTCGCTAATTTGGAAGATTTTTCCGCTTCTATTCAGCTGGCTTTTTCCAAAAAAGAAGTCGGCGCCGATGAATATAAGAATTTTTTGAAACTGATTGATATTTCTGATTTTATCGAAGTTAAGGGCGTGGTTTTTTTGACCCACAAGGGCGAGAAGAGCTTAATGGTTAAATCTTGGCGTCTTTTGACTAAATCATTAAGGCCAGTACCAGATTCTTGGTATGGCCTGAAGAACGAAGATGAATTATTGCGCAAGCGTTATTTGGATATAATCCTAAATCCAGAAACCAGGGAAATGATTTTTAAGCGTTCTCGTTTTTGGCAGGCGACGCGTAATTTCCTTTTGGAAAGAGGTTTTATCGAAGTAGAAACGCCAGTTTTAGAAGCGATGGCCGGCGGCGCTGATGCCAAGCCTTTCATTACTCACCACAATGCTTTGGATATTGATGTTTTCTTGCGTATTTCCATGGGTGAACTTTGGCAGAAGAAATTGATGGTCGCCGGATTAGAAAAAACTTTTGAAATCGGCCGCCAATTCCGCAATGAAGGCATGGATGCTGAACACTTGCAAGATTACACGCAAATGGAATTTTATTGGTCCTATGCCGATTATCGCCAGGGAATGGAATTAGTTAAGGATATGTATCGGCGGATAGCCAAAGAAGCATTCAATACTTCGCAATTCAAAATAAAAGGCTTTGATGTTGATTTTTCTAAAGAATGGGAGATGTATGATTACCGTGAAACCGTTTTGAGAATGACGGGCGTAGATGTCATGGAGACCGATGAAAAGCAGATTATCGCTAAATTAGAAGAATTAGGCATAGAATACGAACGCCAAGGATTTAATATTACCAGAGGCATCGATAATCTTTGGAAGTATTGCCGCAAGCAGATTGCCGGCCCAGGATTTTTGGTCGGTACGCCGATAGTCGTGTCGCCACTGGCTAAAAGAGATGAAAAAAATTCCCGCATTGCTCAGCGTTTTCAGGTTATAATTGCTGGTTCAGAAATTGGCAATGGTTATAGCGAGCTCAACGACCCCCTTGATCAAGAGGAGCGTTTTAAGGAACAGCAGAAATTAAAAGACGCTGGTGACGATGAGGCGCAGAGCCATGACCATGATTTCGTCGAAGCTTTAGAATATGGCATGCCGCCGACTTGCGGCTTCGGTTTCAGCGAACGCCTCTTTTCTTTCTTGATGGATAGGCCAGGTCGGGAATGCCAAATATTCCCCTTGATGCGGCCGCGCCAGGGATAGAATATGCGCCTTTGGACCTTGTCGCCAGCTTATTTAGACCGCCAAGGATTATTAGCTCTTTGGCGGGAGTCTTTATTGGCTAGAAAGGTTTTAGAGGGAAATACCAAGGGGTATAAAAATCATCCCCAGCTTAATCGTTTTAAGGACAGCGATAATCCAGGTGATTATATCCAAAGCTACTTGTGGTCGATTTGCGAAGAAGCGGCGGCGAGGAATTACACTTTTGATAGTTCGAAAGCGGGAGACTTGAAAAAAAATTTAAAAAAGATTAAAGTAAAGCAAGGCCAGATTGATTACGAATTCCGACATTTATTGAATAAATTGCAGAAACGCGACCCAGGTCGTTATCAGCAATTTAGCAAAGTGAAGAATCCGGAAATCAACGATTTATTCGCCGCCGTTCCCGGCGGTTTAGAAGATTGGGAGAAAACAGATTCGGGGATCGTCTAATGG
>CAYPAS010000074.1:0-3047 GCA_964408785.1 uncultured Gammaproteobacteria bacterium
AAAATCATATCAGAAGATTCCCGCTGCTTGGCTGATTGAAGCTTGCGGCTTCAAGGGCCGTGATTATGGCGGTGTCGGCATGTATGAAAAACAGGCGCTTATCATGGTTAATCGCCGCCAGGCTAGCGGACGCCGTCTGCTTTCCTTGGCGGAAAGAATAAAGAAGGCTGTGAAAAAGCGCTTCGGTCTTGATTTGCAGGAAGAAGTTAATATAATATGAATCAAGAGCTTTTTATAGCTTATAGCTTATAATCTTATGAATTCAGCGGAATTACGTCAAAAATATTTAGATTTTTTTAAGAGCCACGGACACGCGATTATTGGCAGCGCTTCTTTGATTCCAGAAAATGATCCTTCCGTTCTGTTTACCACTGCCGGCATGCATCCTTTGGTGCCTTTTTTGCTTGGCGAAAAACATCCGGCCGGCAATCGCTTGGCCGATGCCCAGAAATGTATCAGGACTAGCGATATTGAAGAAGTCGGTGATAGGACGCACCATACTTTTTTTGAAATGATGGGTAATTGGTCGCTGGGCGACTATTTCAAAGAAGAATCCCTGAATTATAGCTGGGAGTTTTTGACTAGCCCAGAATGGCTCGGCCTTGATAAGAATCGTTTTGCCGTTTCTGTTTTTGCCGGCGACGCTGACGCTCCTTTTGACAGCGAGGCTTACAGCATCTGGTCAAAGATTTTTTCAGATAACAATTTGCCGTTGGAGCGTATCGCTAAGCTGCCGAAAAAAAATAATTGGTGGGAACCGGGCGCTACCGGGCCTTGCGGTCCAGATTCGGAAATATTTTATTGGGTTGGCAATCCTCAAGAGACGCCCACCAGTTTTAATGATGATAACGATCTTTGGGTTGAGGTTTGGAATAATGTTTTCATGCAATACAATAAGACGGCATCCGGTTTTGAGACGCTGTCTCAAAAGAACGTCGATACTGGCCTGGGCTTAGAAAGAGTGTCAGCCGTGATAAATGGTCTGGATGATAATTATCGGACTGACCTTTTCTGGCCCTTAATCGAAGCTATTGAGGTTCTTTCTGGTAAAAAATACGAAGCGGAAAACATCCAGCCAATGCGCGTAATCGCTGACCACATAAAAGCGGCCACTTTGATTATCGGTGATGACAAGGGAATCGCTCCTTCTAATAATGACCAGGGCTATGTCGTCAGACGCCTTATCCGCCGCGCTTACCGCTTTGGCCGACAATTAGGCATTGAAGGTAATTCTTGGATGGCTTCTTTAGCGGCCAAGGTTATTGATATTTATGCCCCAATTTATCCAGAACTTTCTAAGAATAAGGAATTTATCTTTGCTAATTTTAATCAGGAGGGTGAAAAATTTGCTCACACCTTAGAGAAGGGTTTGTTGGAATTTAATAAGTTGGCTGACGCTAACCTCAGCGGTCAAGCCGCCTTCGATCTTTATCAAAGTTACGGTTTTCCTTTAGAAATGACTGAGGAACTGGCTAGGGAAAAAGGTTTAAGCGTCGATCGCGAGGCTTTTAACGTAGAATTAAAGAAACACCAAGACCTTTCTCGAACAGCGGCGGCTGGTAAGTTTAAGGGCGGTTTAGCTGATTCCAGCCGGGAAACTACAGAATTACATACGGCCGCTCATTTGCTTTTAGCTTCTTTGCGCCGGGTTTTGGGAGATCATGTCTTTCAGAAGGGCAGTAATATAACTCAGGAGCGCTTGCGTTTTGATTTTTCTCACCCGGAAAAGCTTAGCCAAGAACAATTAAAGGGGGTAGAGGATTTGGTCAACGGCGCGATTACCGCCTCATTGGCGGTTGTTTGCGAAGAATTACCCTTGGATGAGGCGAAGAAACGGGGCGCAACCGGGGTTTTTGATTCTAAATATGGCGACCGGGTTAAGGTTTATACCATATACAAACCAGAAGAAAATGGAAAAATCGATTATTCCCAGGCTTTTTCTCAGGAAATCTGCGGCGGTCCGCACGTTGAAAGCTTGGCTGGATTAGGACATTTTAAAATAAGCAAAGAAGAAGCTTCTAGCGCCGGCGTTCGCCGCATAAAAGCGATATTAGAAAAAAACTCTTAAGATTAGCTAGCTTTTCCCGAACTTGTTCCTAAATAGCCTATTGACAAGTTTTATTCTTATATCTATAATTATTTATATCTTCAAAAAAGGGTGATTAAAAAAATTTTTTAAATAATTTTAAAAGAATTTTGATAGGGAGATAAAATGCCTTTATCAAATTTTTTTGTGTTAATGTCAAAAGAAAAAGAGAACATCAATGATTCCTCAACTCTGAATGCCAAGGATTTTATCGAAGTCCAGGGAGAGGTTCTTGAATTGATGCCAGCGGCAACCTTTAAGGTTTCCCTTGAAAACGGCCACGAGATATTAGCTCATTTGTCGGGAAAAATGCGGATGAATAAGATTCGCTTGCTTCCTGGCGACCGAGTTAAGTTGCAAATCAGTCCTTATGATCTGAGCAAGGGTCGCATCACCTATCGCATGTAAAAAAACCGTTAAGAAAAACAGTCAATAAATCTGATCCGCTTCTATGGCGGGCTAAACATTATGAAAGTAAGAGCTAGCGCTAAGAAAATCTGCAAGGATTGCAAGGTAGTGAGACGCAACGGTCGAGTCCACGTTATTTGCAAAAACCCTAAGCACAAACAGAGGCAAGGGTAATTTTATCAAATCATCATATGGCAGTAAGAATAGCCGGGGTTAATATCCCTAATGACAAAAGAATCGAAATCGCTTTAACTTATATCCATGGCATCGGCCACACTCGGTCGAACAAGATATTAGCTGAAGCTAAGATCGACAAAGAACAGCGCGTTAAGGACATGAAAGAGTCCGATATTAATGTTTTGCGCGAAATCGTTGAAAAGAAATACACTGTTGAAGGCGATTTACGTCGTGAAGTGGCTAGCAATGTCAAGCGTTTGCGTGAAATCAATTGCTATCGCGGTTTGCGCCACGCTAAGCATCTTCCGGTTCGCGGCCAGCGCACTAAGACTAATAGCCGTACTGTCAGAGGCAACAAGCGCGTTACCATGGGTAG
>CAYPAS010000075.1:0-2712 GCA_964408785.1 uncultured Gammaproteobacteria bacterium
ATAATAATCAAGCGTGGATCGCCGCCGCGAGAAAAACCGGCTTCTTCCAAAGAAGCGGCCAAGGAAGCGGCGTCATATTGACTAACCTTGCAACCGAGAGAATATATTTGAAAAGGGATATTTTTCATAAAAAATCAAAAAAGGTGCTTTAAAATTATAGTTTTAGAAGAGAGTCTTGTCAAAATTAAGATTGTTTGCTATATTCTTATCATCTTCAAGGAAGTCCTTGGTTTTTGTTTTGCGCCTATAGCTCAGCTGGTAGAGCAGCTCCCTTTTAAGGAGAAGGTCGCAGGTTCGAATCCTGCTGGGCGCACTTTTTAATTTATACCGCCGGCTTAGCTCAGCTGGTAGAGCAGCTGTCTTGTAAACAGCAGGTCGTCGGTCCGAGTCCGACAGCCGGCTCCTGATAAAAACCGCCATTTTAGGCGGTTTTTGGCAATCATGTGGAAATTCTGGCGATAACCTGAGTAAAAATATTTCTTGAAAAAAGCAGCTCCTTAAGATAAAATGAAAGGACTATAAATACTAATTAAGTAATCTATGGCCCTGCGCGAAGATAACTTGATCGCCAAAGTCCCTCCTCATAGCCTGGAAGGAGAAGAATCCCTTCTCGGTTCCCTGCTTATCGATAAGGATGCGATAGTTAAAGTTGCCGACAATCTGATGCCGTCGGATTTTTATAAGGACAGCCATAAAGAAATATACGAAGCAATTAAAGATCTTTACGCTAATCAGGATCCGATAGATATAATCACCGTTTCCAACCGCTTGGAAGAAAAAAAGAAATTAGTCCAAGCCGGCGGCCGCACTTACTTGGCCCAGCTTTCCAACACGGTAGCCACCTCCGGCAATATTGTCTATTACGCCAATATCATCCAGAGAAAAGCTACCTTACGCCGCTTGCAGCAAGCGGCGGCGGAAATTTCCGCTTCTAGTTTCGACGAAGAAAGAGAAATCGATGAAATACTTGATGAAACGGAAAAAAAGATTTTCGGCGTTTCTCGAAAATATTTAAAAAACGCTTTTTTGCCGATAGACGACCTTTTGGCGGCAGCTTTTGATAGAATAGACGAACTACACCGTCACAGTGGCAAACTGCGCGGTTTGCCAACAGGCTTCAATGATTTAGACGCCATGCTAGCCGGCCTGCAAAAATCTGACTTAGTTATTTTAGCCGCCCGTCCCAGCGTCGGAAAAACTTCTTTCGCTCTCGACATCGCCAGGCAAGCTGCTATCAGAAGCAAAGAAGGCGTCGGTATTTTCTCTTTGGAAATGAGTAAAGAGCAATTAGTCGATCGTATGCTTTGCGCCCAGGCTAATGTTAATCTCTGGAAAATGAGAACCGGCAATCTTTCTGACAAAGATGATAATAACGACTTCGCCCGCATCGGCGAAGCAATGGGAAAATTGGCGGAAGCCCCTATTTATATTGATGATTCCGGCAGTTTATCAATTATGGAAATCCGCGCTAAAACCAGACGTTTACAAATGGAAAAAGGCTTGGGTTTAGTGGTTATCGACTACCTGCAATTAATGGAAGGGCGCGGAAAATATGGCGATAACCGCGTTCAAGAAATCGCTGAAATCAGCCGCGGCCTGAAATCTATCGCCCGTGAACTGAATATCCCGATATTAGCCTTAGCTCAGTTGTCGCGCGCCGTGGAATTAACGCATCCCGCCATACCAAAACTTTCCCATCTGCGTGATTCCGGTTCTATCGAACAAGACGCGGATGTGGTAATGTTTATTTATCGCAAAGCGGCCGATCGCGGTTATAACCCTAACGATTTACCATTAGACGAACGCTACAAAGCGGAAATACATATCGCTAAACACCGCAACGGGCCGACCGGCAAAATAGATCTCTTTTTTGACGAAAACACCGCCAGCTTCCGCAACCTTTCTAAAAAAGGCGACGGCCCAGAAAATTCTTTCTAAATTAATTTAAAAATATGTTCAACAAACTGAAACAATTCAAGGATTTGCGCGACCAAGCGAAAACCATGCAGAACGCTTTAGCCGGCGAATCGATAAGCGAAGAAAAAGATGGTATCAAGATTTCCATTAATGGCAATCTAGAAATAACTTCCATCAGCCTTAACCACGAAAAAAGTCCAAAAGACCAGGAAGAAGCCTTAAAAAGCTGCTTAAACCAGGCAATCAAGAATGTCCAAAAATTAATGGCAAAAAAATTACAAGAAATGGGTGGTATTCCTGGCTTGAATTAAAATGAAATACCCCGAAGCTATCCAAAAACTAATAGACAGCTTGGCCGGTCTGCCTAGCGTCGGACCAAAAACGGCGGAGCGCTATGTTTTCTATTGGCTTCGCCAAGATAATCGAAAACTACAAGAATTAGCCGCCAATATCAGTAATTTAAAAACCAATATCAAAACCTGCCACAACTGTTTCGCCCTTTCCGAGGACAACCCCTGCTCTATCTGTTCTGATAAAAATCGCGAAGGCAAACCTATTTGTATAGTGGAAAACACTCAAGACCTCTTTGCTATAGAAGCTACTGAACAACACAAAGGTCGATATTTTGTGCTTGGCGGTCTTTTAAGCACTATTGACGGCACTAAACCGGAAGATTTAAATATCGACAAACTGGCCAAAAAAATCCAAGCAGGTGAATATCAGGAAATGATTATTGCTCTCAACTTTACCCTTGAGGGGGAAACCACTTCCCTGTACCTTAACCGCCTTTTTGGC
>CAYPAS010000076.1:0-2652 GCA_964408785.1 uncultured Gammaproteobacteria bacterium
TAAAAAAATTTTTTTGTAAATATTTGCTAATAATAAAAAATGCTATAATAGTAGTATGCTCGATCTAAAAGAAGAAAAAGAATATTTTTCCTACGGTAGCAAGATTATTGCTGGCGTTGATGAAGCTGGTCGCGGCCCTTTGGCCGGACCAGTCGTGGCCGCTTGCGTATTAATCGACGAAAATTTTCGCATTGAAGGGTCTGGACTAGAGATGGTTAAAGATTCTAAAAAATTAAGCGCGAAAAAAAGAGAGGAATTATTCAAACTGATAAAAGAAAAAGCTCTCGCCGTCCAAATAGGCGTCGTTGATAATCGGGTTATAGATAAGATAAATATTTTACAGGCGAGTTTTTTGGCGATGCGCAAAGCATTAGCCCTGTCAGCGATAGATCCAGATCAAATACTAGTTGACGGATCATTTATTATTCCTGGAATTAAAAAAAAGCAAAAAGCAATAATTAAAGGAGATTCTTCCGTTTGGGTAATTGCCGCCGCTTCCATCATCGCCAAAGTCAGCCGCGACTGGCTAATTACTCAAGCCGATAAAGACTACCCTGGCTACGGCTTTGTCAAACATAAAGGTTATGGCACCAAAGAACACTTGGAAAGCTTAGAAAAATTAGGACCATCGCCCATTCACCGCCTTAGCTTCGAACCATTAAAAAGCCGCTTTCCTCAAAAGCGGCGATAAGTTTCCTCATTCTCTCTTTTATCAGCTTCTATATCATCTAAACTTGGCTTTAGTTTTTCCATTCTGGCTTTATAGCGGTTGTTATCAATAATCTTATCATTAATAATCTCAGTTGCCTCCTCATGTTGTTTGGCGAGATCCAACTCGTATTCTTCATTTTCATCATCAAAAAGTTCATCGATCTCTTCATCGAAGTAGAGACGAATATTTTCTTCGCCCTTTTTTAAGTCATCATTAGGTGCTTGATTTTCAAAATTTAACATATATCTAGTTATTAATATATGATAAATTATAACAAAATAGTCTAAAAAAGAAAAAAGATGCTTAACAGCATCTTTCTTTTATTTTAAAAATTTGAATTGCCGAGACCACCGGGGTAGCAGACAAAGATAGCTCTAAAAAGTCTACTTTATCAGAGGCGTCGATATTCTCTATTATTGGAAAACTTTTTAAAAAAGGATTCCGTTTTATTTTTTTTAACAAAATTGGATCATTTGCTAAAATAAAAACGTCGCCAAAATTTTTTAAGGAATTGTATATCCTAAAACTTTTATAACCCCAATCCTCTTCTTTTTTGCTTGGTATAACTTTTGATAAAACATTCTCAGCAATCACGACTTTCTTCATTTTTTCTCCTTTTTTTTATTAAAAATGAACTAAAAATAATTATGACAAAATAATTAACAATCGTCAATAACAAAAAAATCCCTCTTAGGGATTTCTTTAAAATTAGCAAAAAATATTTAAGCGGCGAAACCGTGTAGCTGTTTATGCGCTTTAATATCAAAAATCGTCTTTTTTAAACCTTTCTCTAGGGTCACCACCGGCATCCAACCCAAAAGGTTTTTAGCCAGGCCGATATCAGGAAGCATTAATTCGCTGACAAAAATCTTTTCTTCGCCAAAAACCACGGATGACTGCGAGCCAGTTTCCCTGATAATTATCGCCAACAAATCACTAATGCGGATATCCACGTCCGAACCGATGTTTATCGGCCCATGAGCTTCGGAATCCATGAATTTGCCCACAGCATCCACAACATCTTCTATATAGCAGAAAGAAGAAGAAAAATCTTCACGACCACTCATTTTTATTTCCTTATCTTCCAAAGCGTTAAGGATAAAATCGGGAATAAGTTGATCATCTTCGTCCTCCATGCGCGGACCATAAACCCTGAAGAGGCGGGCGATTTTAGCATCAAGACCATATATCTCTCGATAATTCCCTACTATAGTCTCGGCGAAACGTTTGCCCTCATCATAAGCGCTCCTCAAAGAAAGCTGATTAACATGGCCATAGTCGTCTTCCTTAACCTTAAAATCAGAACCCCGGTCCTCACGGCTACCGTAAACTACCGACGAAGAAAACTGCATGAATTTAGCTTGATACTTAACGGCGATATCCAAAAGGTTCTTGACCGCGTAAGAATTAGCCATTATGGTCGCCAAGCGATTCTCTAAAAATTTCCTAGCCGACATCGGGCAAGCCAAATTATAAATTTCTTGTATTCCCTGAAATTCTATCTTGAATTTTTTCAATTCCTCTATAATCTCCAAATCTATTGGCTGGCTGAGGTCGTGATTAATAAAGACAAAATTCGGATCGGCTAACAAATGGTCAATATTCCTTTCCGAACCGGAAACGAAATCGTCGATACAAATAACTTTGCAAGTCTTTAATAGCTCATCGCAAAGATGCGAACCGATAAAACCGGCGCCGCCGGCGACGATAACGTTTTTCTTGTCAAAAATAACTTGCTTTCCCATATTATTGATTATTTATCCTTATTATACCAAGATTTACTCCGTCTTTGAAGCTTTCTTCCCGGGCATAGAAGGATTCGATTATTTGCCCGGAAGCGGAAAAAATCCTAACGTGAGGCGCCGCCCCTGGTTTAGCGCCGACAGCGATTTCCGCCGAACCGTCATTATTGACATCGCCGGTTCTAAGAGCGAAACCTC
>CAYPAS010000077.1:0-2539 GCA_964408785.1 uncultured Gammaproteobacteria bacterium
AGGACTGGCGGCCGTTATTTCATCCATCTCTTTTAATATAGGCACGATACGGCTGACGGAACGACTCAATATTTCCGCCGTCTTCACAAGATATTCCAAACTATTTATCTGAACGCTAACTAATTTGAAATTTTTGATTATCGGATTAAGATGGCTAGCTTGTAAATCGCTTAAAGCCCCTTCGAAACTGGTCTGCGATTGAGATGCCAAGGAAAGCGCTTCTTCAAAAGAGCGATTATTAGCGGCTTGAACGGCGGCGGCGACTTGGTTTTTGCCAGCCAAACCCTTTTCCGCGGCTAAGCGTAGATTTTTATAAGCACCGGCCAGAATAATTAAAATTACGATAAGACTGGCGGCGGCCACTAAAAAAGTGTATTTGAATAACGACCAGATAAATTCGAAAATGTCCCTTAATTTCTTATTGGCCATAAAGGTTTTAAGCTTCCTTGGAATCGGAAAGCTCGTCGATTAACAGCAAGGTTTTTCCTTCCAGGAGATTATAAAGGAAGATATCCATTATTTCCTGGCGGTAACGATATTCTGCCTCGCTTAAGATCGTGAAGTTTATTTCCCGCCCCAAATCTTTTTCCAATTCTGCAAGCAATTTAACGAAAGCGGGGCGCCTGACTTGGCCGACTATTAAGATATCGGTCAAAGAATCTTCGTTATTAGTAAAGATTCCGGTTAAAGCCAAAAGTTTTGGTTGACAGATTTTTTTTAGGTTATCGATAAAGCGGCGACTGAAAAGCAATTGAGATTTAGTGAACAAAGCCCTTATTTCCGGGTAGATTATAAATTCTTTGTCTAATTGATAAGCTTTATTGGGAACGCTTTTTTTGCCGCCTTTTTTCTTTTGCTCTTTTTCAGTATTTTCAATAGGCTCGCCCGTTTCTTCTAAATATTTATCTTCCGGCAAACTTTCTTTAAGCAAACCGAAAGCGGCTAAACTTTCCAGTTCGTGCCGGACAGGTGCAGGATTAAAGCCAATTTCCTTGGCTAACGAAGGCGCTTGGTATTTTTTATCAGGGTTAAGCAGGAACTGATTGATGGCTTTCACTCGGAGCTCGGAACCGAAGATTGCGTCAAGCATATTTATTTATTTATGAGTTTATACTATAATATTAGAGACAAACAGTCAAACTAAAAATAGTTGATTTTTGGCGTCGAGAATATGAATAACAAGACCGCCTCCCTTATCTTAAATTCCGCTAAATCCTTAGGATTGAGCGATGTTTTTGTCGCTCAGCCGGATTCGTTAAAAGAGTCGGCGGCCGGCAAAATATTTCTTTTAGCGGAAATTTCCGCCAAGAAAAATGAAGGAAATAAACTCTTTTCTTTTATCATCCAATCTTTGGAAGAAGATTATTACGAAAGCGATGAAGTTCTCTTTCATAGCCACAACGGCAAGGTCGCCGTTGGCAAAGTTTTTGAAGAAGCGGTTTCTAGTTTAAATAAGAAATTAAATTCTTTTTTGCAGGCCGAAAGATTGCGCCTTAATCCTGGTATCGACAATTTAACTGTCGGTGTTATCCATGAAAACCGTTTATTTTTCAGCTCGATCGGCAATAATCGAGCTTTTCTTGTTTATCCTCGCAACGGTAATTACGAAATAATGAACATTGAAGCCCAGGCCGCCGAAGAAGAACCGGAAGAAAGTGAAAGCGATGAAGATGGCGTCAAATTAATAATGCCCAAAGCCTTTTCTTCGGTAGTAAGCGGCGAAATACCGACTGCGGCTTATTTTATCTTTTCTAACGAAGCCCTGCCTGAGTATATTTCCAATAAAGATCTTATCGACATAATTACTAAATTACCGCCAATTGCCGCCTCCGAACAGATAAAAAATATTCTATCCGGCATTAATAATTTCATTCCCTTCTTAGGAATAATAATTAAGAACACGGCCAGTCAGGCTGGACAAGAGCGAGAAGAAGAATTACCAGCCGCTAAAGCCGCTTCTAGCGCTCATCGTTCCATTTCTTCGTTAAATTATACTGAACAAAAAACCGAACAAATGCTCGCGCCGGCTGGCTTGATAAATTTTTCCAAAATTTCCGCTGCCACCAAGGTATTCTTAGAAAAAATTAAACCGGAAGACAAGAAAAAGGGGCGAGAGAAAAAACGCTGGCAAAATATCGATAATGAAGAGACGCCGCTTAACTCCCCTTTGCCAGAAATAAACCAGATAAAAAGCCTTAACCAGGCGCACGCTGATTCTTTCTTTATCAAAGACAAGATAGTTTTTAAGAAAAAGGCTAACTATTTTTCTGGTTTAGGTAAGAAAATGGCGGTTTCTTTAACAAACGCCATCGATCCTCAGCTTTGGATTGGCTTTTTCAGCGATAGTCGTTCTTGGGTAAAAAAATTAAACCCGAAGAATCGCGTGCTTTTTATTTCCTTGGGAGCAATAGTCGTTATTTTCGTTATCAGCCTGTCTTATACTAATTGGCACCAAAAAAGACTGGCCGAAGAACAAGCCTTTTCTGATTTAGCGACGTCAATAGAAAATCAAACAGCTTCCATAAACACTCATTTATTA
>CAYPAS010000078.1:0-2525 GCA_964408785.1 uncultured Gammaproteobacteria bacterium
TTCGAACCTCCGACCTCAACATTATCAGTGTTGCGCTCTAACCAACTGAGCTAATTGCCCGTTTTTTGACTGACAAGACTATAACAAAGTTAGAATAAAAAGGCAAGTCATCAAAGCTCGGAAATTAGCAATAAGAATCTGGTTTTTGCTTCACCTTGGCCAGTTTTATTGGCCGCGTCTATTTTTATTAGTTTTTTTTCTAGGTTTTTTAATTCTTCCGTGGAAAAATTCCGGCTTTGCTCCCAGGCTTTTTTCGCGGCGAAAGGATGCAGTTTTAATTCTTTTACTAAAATGTCTGCCGATTGGCCGTTGTCGGCCGCCGCCTTTGCTTGTAGGAGCAGGCGAAATTGCCGGCCGAACATACTGATCAGATATTCATCGCTGGCTCCAGCCAAGTATTGTTCGATAAGCAGGCGCTTGCCGCTCTTTTTGTCTTTTTTGCCGATAGCATCCATTAAGGCGAAAATATTATCCGCCGCTTTAAAAGAAAAAGAAGCTTCTATGGAATTGTCGCTTATTGTTTTTTCTTGGCTGGCAAAAGCTAATTTACGCAGTTCGCCATTTATGAGCCAAAGATCGTTATCATTGGCCTTCGCTAAGCGCTCCGCGCCGCTAGCGGATATTGCCTTACCCAGAGAGGCGGCTTCTTTTTGGATGAAAATGGCTAAAGCCTTTGGTCCTAAAGTTAGAAATTCTTGGGAGTAGGGTTGATTTTTCAGGAAGTTGAAAAGTTTTTTTTCTTTGGCTTTGAGTGGTCTAGCTTTACTGTTGATATCTTCCTCATAAAAGACGAGGATATTATCTTGATTAGCGGATAAGGTGCCGAGATAAGCCTCTAATTCATCAAATAATTTTTCTTTTTTGTTGCTAAATATTTTGTCGACGATTAAAAAGCGTTTTTTTACAAAAAGCGAGCCGGTCTCCAACTTATCTTTTATTTCTTGCAGGTTGCTACTGGTGCCATCGATGCTATCAAGGCTTTGTGATCCCGGATCAACATCGTTGATGAATTTATTTTTCAGTTCTTGGAGGAAGCGTTTGGACCGGAAGGAGTCGGCGCCGTAAATCAAGATGATCATAATTAAGAATTCAATTGTCTGGAATATTCTTTAAATAGATTGCCTCGTTCTTTGTAGTTTTTGAATATTCCAAAACTGGCACAGCCGGTTGATAGAAGGACTACGTCTCCTGATCTCGCGGATTTTTTGGCGCTTTCTACGGCTTTAAGCATATCGCCGGCCATATTTATTTTTTTCTTATCAAAACCAGCTTCTAGGACAGCTTGTTTTAAGCGGGGGGTTGCTTTTCCTGGTAATAGTATTAATTTTTTTACCCGCCTGCTTATAGCTTGGCCGAAAGACCGGAAATCAGCGCCTTTTTCCGCGCCGCCGGCAATAAGAATTATCGGCGAAGAAAAAGACTTTAAATCCATGGTAGAACTTTCCGGTGTCGTAGAGAAACTGTTGTCAAAATATCTGATACCGTTTTTTTCAATAGCTAATTCTAAGCGGTGTTCTAGATTGCTAAAAGCGGCTACGGTTTTTTCGTAGTTAGATTTTTTTATTTTTAGGCGCTTTGCCACCTCTACGGCCGCCGCGATATTTTCTTGATTATATATGCCCTCTAGCAGTGAAGGGAGATGGCTTGGATAAAAAAGGCTGGTATTTTTTTGGGGCAAATCTTTTTCCAAGCGCTTGCCTAGATGATGATTAGCCACTAAAAAATTATTACCGCTATTTTTTGCGATATTGAGTTTGGCTTGCCAATAGGCCCGGAGCGATTTATGGAAATTAGGATTTAAAGGATCGGCCGGCGCTAGGTGCTCTTTAAAAAGATTGGTGATGACGGCAATTGACGGCGAGTAGCGCAAATCTTCTAATTGAAAACTGGAAAGCTCTAAAATCACGTAGTCGGTCGTCTTTATTTTGTCAATAAAAGAAAAGGGCGAGATACCGATATTGCCACCCAACCAGGCGCGGCGGCCGTCGTCTAAGATCATTTTGTAAATCAGGCTAGAAGTCGTCCCCTTGCCCTTGGAGCCGGTAATCCCGATTATCTTTTTGCTTGGACAGATTTGAAAAAAAAGATTAAGAGGACTATCTAATTTGGTTTTTCCGCCGGCTAAAGCTCTCTGTATTCCGGGGCAAGCTATCGGCCAGCCAGGGGAGCGGAAGAGATGGTCAAAGTCGCCGAGGCCTTGATTAAAAGCCGGGCCTAAGCGGTAGCCTAATTTAAAACGGGTTTTTATTTGCGGCAGATTATTCTGAGTGCGAGAATCGCAAATGCTGATTTCCGCTTTGACGTGGTGTTTGTCTAGCCAGGCAAGCAGTGCCTGGTTATCTAAACCGAAGCCGAGCAGGGCGATTTTTTTGCCATTCAACTCTTTTATGGCCATTGAATAATTTTTATCCATATTATTTTAATAAACTCCAATTTTGGCCGCTGCCGCCTTCAACGATTATCGGCACTCGTAAACGGCAAACATTTTCCATTAGATTTTTTATTTTTTCTTGGTAGTCGGCAAG
>CAYPAS010000079.1:0-2337 GCA_964408785.1 uncultured Gammaproteobacteria bacterium
GCCTCCAAGCCGGAGAGCCAAGATATTTGTTTCTTATCTGGCGATCATAATAATTTTTTAAAAAGACATTTAGACTTGAAAGAAGGGGAAATAATCCTCCAGGAAAGCGGGGAGAATATTGGCCGCCATAGCGGTTTGCCACTTTACACTATTGGCCAACGCCGCGGTTTGCCCGACGGTCGCGGTCCTTATTATGTTTCTGGTTTTGATTATTCCCGCAACATCCTTTACGTGGTTAAAAATTGGCAAGACCAGAGCCTTTTTGGCGAACAGCTTTTAGCCAAGGATATAAATTGGCTTAGCGGTCAGCCGCCGAAAAATAACTTCCTTTGCCAAGCCGTTATCCGCTACGGACATCAAGCCGTTGATTGCCGCTTGAAAATAAATTCTCAAGGAGAAGCGGCGGTGTCTTTTTTGGAGCCGCAAAGAGCGATAACTCCGGGACAGAGCGTCGTCTTTTATCGGGGTGAGAAAATGCTAGGCGGCGGTATCATCGTTTAACCGCGGCCCTTTGGCCGAGAATTTTTTCCTGTGCTATAATTTAGCTGGAATTTTTTTTATTTAAGAAATATAAACATTATGTCACAACAATTGCCGGATATCTTCAAACGATTACAGGATCGCAAGCGGGAACAGCGTGATATCAAAGCTCAATATCGTGAGGCTTTGACTAATAGTGCGGAATACCAGAAAGTCGTTGAGGAGATAGAAGAATTGAAGCTGAAGAAAAAGAAGATAGAATCTTCCGTCCAGAGCGACTTCAAACAGGAATTTGATAAGCTCGAAGGTTTGAAGCTCAATATCGCCGGTGATAATCAGTTGCTTAGTGATTTAGCAGTTAGCCAATTAGTTTCTGGAAATCCAGTTAAGATAGTTGACGAAAATAACGTGGAATACGAACCGATATTCAGCGTTCGTTTCAAGAAGAACCACTAATTTGAAACATTATAATGAAAATAAAAAATCCGCTGTTAAGCGGATTTTTTGGGTTTTCGATAAGATGTGCCGCGGGCGGGAATCGAACCCGCATGGGGTTGCCCCCACACGATTTTGAGTCGTGCGCGTCTGCCAGTTCCGCCACCGCGGCTCGAGCGATATTTAGCTAGAATCAGCGACACGATTCAGTATAATAAATCGTTATACAAATGTCAAAGGCCGCTGGCGGCGGCGATTGTCAAAGGCTCCGTCCTGGGATATAATATCAATATTAAGCTGGAATCGGCTATTTTTCTGGTCGTTAACGGCTAAAAAGCAAAATATGGGTAAGACTATCGCTATAGTTAATCAGAAAGGCGGCGTTGGCAAGACGACGACGGCTGTAAATTTGAGCGCTTATTTAGCCTCTCTCGGCCGGCGCGTCCTTTTGGTTGACGTCGATCCCCAGGCTAACGCTACCTCCGGATTGGGCGTCGATCATCGCCAGTTAGAGGCTGGTATTTATGAATCATTGGTTTTTGATAAGCCTCTTAGGGAAATAATCAAGCGGACGGTTCAAAACGGTTTATTAATCGCGCCAGCAACCCTAGCTTTGGCTGGTGCTGGAGTAGAAATGGTTTCTTTGCCTAACCGGGAATTTCGATTAGCCGGCGTAATTGAAAGTCAGAAAGCGGAATTCGATTATATTATCGTTGATGGACCGCCATCGCTCGGCCTTTTGACTGTCAATTCTTTAGTAGCCGCCGATTCAGTCATTATTCCTATCCAGAGTGAATATTTCGCCCTTGAGGGCTTAAGCCAGCTTTTAGAAACAGTAAGCTTGGTTCAGGAAAATTTGAAGCCAGATTTAGATATTATGGGTGCGGTCATTACCATGTTCGACCGTCGTAATAAATTATCGGAATCGGTCATGGAAGAATTATATAAATATTTTCCTAATCGCATTTTTCGTTCCGTTATTCCTCGTAGCGTCCGTTTGGCGGAAGCGCCTAGCTATGGACGATCGATTTTCCATTATGATCCGAAATCAAAAGGCGGCCGTGCTTATGAAGGCTTAGCCAAGGAAGTAATCAGCTTAGAAAATAAGTAAAAACATATGTCACAAGGTTTGGGTCGCGGACTAGGTTCGCTTATTCCTAAGAAAACCGTCGTTTACGGACAAAATCCTTTTAAGCCGGAAATCGGCGAAGAGGATTTAGTCGTCATGAAAGACGACGAAAGGATTTTGAAGGTCTCTCCGGAAAATATATCCATCAATCCGCAGCAGCCGCGTACTCATTTTGCCGAAACGCCGCTCCAAGACCTGGCGGCTTCTATTCGTGAGCATGGCATTATCCAACCCCTTATCGTTAGCCGCAAAGGAAACGCTTATGAACTTATCGCCGGCGAACGCCGTTTAAG
>CAYPAS010000080.1:0-2122 GCA_964408785.1 uncultured Gammaproteobacteria bacterium
TGCCAATGAGATTTTCTACATTATTAATATAAAGGACTATATTTCCAGAAGAAGCCGCTTCGTTCAAAGAGTTGAGTAAACGCGCCTGCGCTTCGCTGGGATCGGCACCGGAAACTAAACTAGGAACATCTATTTCTACCAGACGCTTGTCTTTCAAAAACTCCGGCACCGCCTCTTCGACCATTAACTGGGCTAGACCGCCGATAATAGTATTTTTTCCGACGCCGCGCTGACCGACAAGAAGCAAACCGTTATGCCCGCCAACAAAAGAATCAAAAATTTCCTCCAGTTCTTTTGAACGAGCAACGCAGATTGATAAAAATCCCGCCCTCGCCATCAAGGTTAAATCACGAGAAAAATGATCTAGGGTTGGCGTAGCAATAGCGGTGTAAGCCCGATTCATGCCACCCTTCGGCTTCAATATCGCTAAACGACTATAACGGCGGCTGGCTTCAAACAAGCGATCGTTAATACGGAACCAAATAACGGCATTGGCGATCTTATCGCTATCGATTTCTAATTCATAAAGAATTTCTGATAGCACCTGATCAGAACGGCAGGCACAGAAAAAAATATCCAAAACGTCGACACTCCGCCGCTTATCATTGCAAGCCTCAATAAAAGCGCGTAATAATAACTCCTCCAATTTAGAGCTCATCCTTAACCCCTGACGCCCTTCCTGAATTTTAGATTTTTCTAAAGCGCGATCCAGCATTTTTATCAAAGGTTCAGCCGGCACACTCAAGCGAACTAAAACATTTTGGATTGTCCTGTCCTTAAGCAAAACCCGAAAAAGATCGATAACCGAAGCCTGCTTCCTCCCCAAACCAGAAGCTAAAAGATAAGCATCTTCTAGAAAACGCCAAGCTTCTTCTGATAAGGCGCCGGAAATCTCATATTTTGTCGGCCGCTTAATTTCCGCCGCAAAATATTCCCAAGAAAAACGCTGTAAAGAAGCCCTCTTTTCGCTATTCCGATAAATAATAAACATCCAGAAAAAAAGAGAAAAATAGAAAAAAGCTAAAAGCGGCTGACGATCAAGCCAAAAGGAAAACAAAAGGCGCGGCTCGGAGATAAATAATTGATAATGAGGAAAAAGGAAAAAACCTAAAGAAACCACTCCTGATATTCCCAGCACTAAAGCCAGGTTATACAAAACTTTGGAGACGCTTAACCGCAAACGGCGCAAATGAATAAGAGGTGAACGTAAATCTTTATCGAAATATAAAAATCTCTGGCGATACCAGATTCCCGGAAGGCCATTTTCATTGACGACGAATTCCTTGTTTTCAGGATTAGCCATAAATTTCTAAATAACGCTTAACTGCCCAGGAAAACGACCACTTATCAAAAGAATTAAAACTAATGGAAGGGCTAACCAAACAAAAATAGCCGCTAACGCCAATGCCAAGCAAAAGCACAAAGCGGCGCCGCGGAAAATAATTTGGACTAAACGGATAAAAAAGCTGACCAAACGCCCCGTCAAATCGCGCTGGCCATACATTGGGATAAAAATATTTTTAAGCCAGATAGAAAATCCCAAAGTATCTTCGCAATTTTTCAAAAAATTCCAAGCTTTTTTAGAAAAGCGGCCAAGGCCGACGCTATACCACCAGATAGGAAAATAAGCCACTTCCCCAATGATCTGTAATCCTACCTGTAAGGAATAAGTGATAACGTTATTATTAGCCATTTTATGAGAAAAAAATAATCTATGACATAAGTAATAATAGCATATTAGCAACTCGATTGACAACGTTTAGTAACTATATTATCATAAAAATTAGCACTCTTTATAATAGACTGCTAAAAATTAAAAATATGTTTAATAAATTTACTGATAAATCACAAGAAGCTATTATCAATTCACAGATTATTGCTTCCGCTTACGGCCAAGCAAACATTGAAGCTTTGCATATACTTTTGTCACTTCTCCAACAAAACGAAGGTCTAATCAAACCGGTCTTGGAAAAAATGAAAATAGATCCGGAAATGATTGAGGATTACACGATTGCGGAAATTAAAAAACTGCCTCGAGTTAAAATAAAAGAAAACGAAGGCCCGGTCCAAGCGGTTTCTGGCACGGCTGAAACGGCAATAATTTTAGAAAGAGCCCAGAAAG
>CAYPAS010000081.1:0-2072 GCA_964408785.1 uncultured Gammaproteobacteria bacterium
TGAGAATTAATAGCCATTTTAGCCACGGGCATCTCTTCATCAACCGATTGATCGCTAACGTTAACGTCGCTTAAATGCTTAGTGGCTGGTTTTTCGTGGTAATGTGCGGAAAGTTCCCAAGAAAAAACTGCGGCTAGAAAAACCAAAGCCAAACTACCAGCCGGCCAGAAAAAATAGGAATAAGATCTTTTTTTATCCATCGCCACCCTTTCGTTGGCACTAGAAAAAAGACGCAGAACTTCTTCCCTGAGCCTTTCCACGAAAGATTGCTCTAAAAAACTTTTAGGTTTGGAAGATTCTAAAGAATCAGCCAAACGCAATAAATCCGCCTCATGTTTCTTAAGGCCTGGCCGCAAAGAATAAAGCTCTTCTAATTCTTTTTTTGTCTTTAAATTATTATTTTCCATATTTTCCGTAGTACTTTAAAGCCTCTAGCGCCAGCGGCAAAAAAACGGCCAAGGATGGCGGCAGCAGACGGCGCAAACGAGAAAGCGAACGTTTTAAAGACATTTTCACCGCCCCTTCTTTTTTGCCAATCAAAACGGCGATTTCCTTAAACGGCAAGTCCTGCCAAAAACGCAAGATAATTATATCTCTCTCTTCCGATGATAAATTAGTCATCGCCAATTTGATTATTTCGGCATTCAAAGACACTCCGACTATTTTTAATAAATCATAATCAGCGGCTATCTCCCAGGCGTCTTCTATCGACTCTTCGTGGTGGCGCCGATAATGATCGCTAACAGAATTGCGGGCAATCGCAAAAATCCAGGAAGAAAAATTATCCTGGCAAGATTTGATATTCTTCAAAGCCTTGATAAAGGTTTCGCTAACCAAATCTTCCGCTAAATCTTTATTCAAGGTTTTAAAATAAACAAAATCATAAAGCCGCTTTATGCAATTATCATAAAGATGGCCGAAAGCTTCGCTGTCCCCGGCTTTAGCCGCTTGCAATAAAATTGTTTCCTGTTTCTCTATCATGTTTATCATTATATCACGCCTAAATATTTAAAGGGTTAAACGAAATAACTTTCCTGGCATTGCTAAAGATTTCATTTTATCCTTATCTAAAGGCAGGCTAAAGGAATATTCCGTTAAGGCTTCCCAGCTATGCTGGCGTGGATGTTCCACCAAGACAAGAATTTCTCCGCCCTGATAAAAATCGATTATTTTCTGCCGATAAACCTCCTCTAAACGGCGCGACAAAGAACGTAAACTGGCGGCGCGCTTTTTTATTTCATTCAACGGAACTTTATCTGGCAAAGAAGCGGCCGGCAAAGATTCGTGCTCAGAAAAAGGAAAAACGTGTATCTTGCTAAAAGACAAAGACTCGCAAAAAGAAAGAGTTTCCTGAAAATCAAGCGCTGTTTCCCCGGGAAAACCGACAATAACATCGGTAGTCAAAGCTAAATCCGGCAAAACATTTCTGTAAGCTTCTATCCTTTCGCGAAAATAAGCTCGGGTGTAAGGACGGCGCATTAAGGATAAGACTTTATCGGAAGCCGACTGCAAAGAAACATGCAAATGGCGGCAAATCCTTTTATCATTTTTCATGAGCTCTAATAAATCTTCGCTCACTTCTGTTACTTCTATGGAACTCAAACGCAAACGATAATCACCCGGAATAGCCAATATGGCTTTAAGCAAGGCAACTAAATCAAGTTCTTCGCCCATACGATCAAAACCGTAACGCCCTAAATGAATGGCGGTTAAAACTATTTCTTGATAACCAGCAATCAGGGCGGCGTTAACTTCAGCGATTACCTCAGCACTCGGCCGGCTAGCTAGCGGGCCGCGCGCGTAAGGGATTAAACAATAAGAACAGTACTGGTTACAGCCATCAGCGATTTTCAAAAAATAGCGCGAACGTTCTGTTTTAGCTAAACGGCGCAAACAAGCTGAAGGCGCGGTCGTTTTTAAATCTTTAAGTGAAAAACGCTTTTTTATCTGCTCGCTCAAAAGTTCTAATTCTCCAGTGCCCCAAATTATAGTTTGAGAATCAGCGACGCTCTCCGCCGCCTGTCTCGCTACCTGCGGCCAACAGCCCATAATAACGAAACACTCCGCTTCTG
>CAYPAS010000082.1:0-1968 GCA_964408785.1 uncultured Gammaproteobacteria bacterium
GACTGATCACCACAAGATGGGTCGCGGCGGCGCGGTTCTTAAAATAAAGTGCCGCAACTTAATAAATGGCAACGTCTTAGAAAGGACTTATCAAGGAGCAGAAAAAGCTGAAGAGGCGGAAACTGAAACCAAGAAAGCTAATTTCATGTATAAAGACAAGGACGGCGCTAATTTCATGGATAATGAAAGTTACGAACAATTCTCTTTACCGGTAGAAGAACTTGGCGAACAAGCCGATTTCTTAAAAGACGGCACCGACGTTGATGTTTTATACTTCGAAGGCAAGCCAGTCTCTATCAGTTTGCCGATAAAAATGGAATTTAAAGTAGTCAGCGCCCCGCCAAGCGTCAAAGGTAATTCCGCTGGCAACGTTAACAAACAGGTAGAAATAGAAACCGGAGCCATGATCAATGTACCGCTCTTCATTGACGAAGGCGATATGATCAGAATAAACACAGAAACCGGCGAATACGTCGAACGCGTCAACTAATTGATACTTACTAAATCCGCTCCCCCAAGGGAGCGGATTTTTGTTGCCAGTCCTTTAGCGATGCTATAATATAAATAATATGAATACTATCTTGATAATTATCGGCCTCGCCGCTTTCTCTTATCTGGCTTGGCGCTCCAATCTTTGGGCTTTAGCTTTAACGGTTTTTGCTCTGCCTAGTTATCTACTGCGCTTTTCCATCGGACCGCTGCCGACGACTTTTTTAGAAATAATGATTGTCATTAATTTTTCCTTTATATTTTTCCGACAAATATGGCCACGATTAAGAAGCGGCTGGAAAAAAGGAAAAACAAGCGTTTATCCCTTTGCTAAAGAAATAATAGTTTTCCTCTTAATTTTTTTTGCGGCCGCCGCTATCGCTAACTTTCAAAGGAGTACCTTGGGCTTATTAAAAGCCTACGCTTTTGATCCAATACTATTTTTTATCAGCTTTTTCTGGGTTGTTCGTAACCGCGCCGATTGGGAATTAATAATGAAAAGCTGTTTGGCTTCAGCCGTTCCGATAAGTTTTTTTGCCGCCATCCAATGGTTCAGCGGTAATTTTATCACCAATCCTTTCTGGGCCGCCGAAGCTAGCCGCCGCGCTACTTCTTTTTTCCCTTATCCTAATGCCGTCGGTTTATATCTAGGGCCGATAAGTTTGCTGGCTATCACATTCGCCGCTTACCTATCTAAAAAATCTCCCAAAAAAAATTGGGAAAAAATAATTAGCCTAATCATCGCCCTCCTGGCAATAATCTCTTGTTATTTTGCCAAGTCAGATGGCGCTTTGATTGCCATTGCCGTCGGTCTAGCTTTCTTCCTACTTTTTAACAGCCACCGTAGTCGTTTGCTGCTCTTAACTTTGGGATTAATCGGCTTTATTACTTTAAGTTTTTGGCCTAGCGCCCGAGAATCTTTATGGCAAAAAGCCACTCTCAACGATTTATCGGGAAAAATTCGCCAGCAACAATGGCTAGAAACTTGGCAAATGCTAAATGACGGCCGAGAAATTAGCGGTGCCGGTTTGGGTGGATATCAAGAAAAAGTAGCCCCCTTCCATCAAGAAGGAATATTTTTTAACAGCGACGGCTTAAGCGATTTCGGCACTAAAACTTACGCTAGTTCAACCCTGCGAGCCAAGTACTGGCAGCCGGTAGAAATATATCTTTATCCTCATAATCTTTTCCTCAATTTCTGGAGCGAACTCGGCCTGGTCGGCTTGCTGTTTTTCCTTTGGCTTTTCGGCCGTTATTTTTTCCTACTTTGGAAGCTTAAAAAAACCGCCAACGAAGCTGATCGCCAAATTTTATTAGGCCTAGCCGCCGCCATGTTAGCGATAATCGTTCACGGATTAGTCGATGTCCCCTATTTTAAAAATGATTTAGCCGTGTTTTTCTGGCTGTTGTTTGCTTGGCTCGGCTGGTTTTCTCTAGAAAAAAAATTTTTAAAGACTGAATAATATGGCCGAAGAAGCT
>CAYPAS010000083.1:0-1794 GCA_964408785.1 uncultured Gammaproteobacteria bacterium
TTAGCATTCTAAGCGATCCTTGTGACTTTAATTATAGCAATATTCGCCGACTTTACCAAACATTATCAGTCTTTTTTATTGATTTTTAGCGTTTATCCTGTTATATTAAGCATATGGATAAAAAATTAAAAAAAATAATATTCCTTCTCGGCGATTTCTTAATATTGAATATCGCTCTATTTCTGACTATAGTTTCCCGCTATTCCCGTAATTACTGGGAAGCCGCTTGGCAGGAACACTGGCCCAGTTTCTTGCCAGTTTTTATTTTTTGGCTGGTCATCCTTTATGCTAACGGTTTCTATGGCAAAATATCCAAACTAAAGGAAAGATATTTTTTTTCCAGCATAATCAATGTCGCTATCGTTAGCTCCTTTATTTCAACTATTTATTTTTATATCAATATTCGGACGGATATTGCCCCTAAGACTAATTTAGTCCTCTTCTCTTTTGTCGCCCTGCTATTATTTTATCTCTGGCGCTATACGGCTTATAAATTACTAAAATCCTTCGATTCGTTGCCTAATCTAGCGATAATCGGCTGGAACAAAAGAAGCGAAAAACTTTTAGCCGAACTAGAAAAACTATCGACCGCCTCCTATAAAAATGCCCTGATTTTTAAAGACCTAGAAGAGATAGCTAGCCTACCGGAAAAAATTACGGAAAAAAATGTCCGTTCAATTATTATCTGCGATGATTTTGGCGACAAAGAAAGCCTGGGCGCAGCGCTCTTCAGTTGTCTGCCAGCCAATGTCGATTTTTATAATTACGCTGATTTTTACGAACTGCTCAGTGAAAAAATACCAATAGAAGCTATCGGTCCAGATTGGTTCTTGACAAACGTAAGGAAACAGAAAAAAATTTATTATTCCTTAATAAAACGCGTTCTAGATTTTCTTCTAGCCGCCATAACGGCGATTATTTTCTTACCCTTCGGCCTGATAATCGCCATTATAATCAAATTAAACAGCCGCGGCCCGGTATTCTTTAGACAAAAAAGATTAGGGGAAAAAGAAAAGGAATTCGAAATCATTAAATTCCGCACAATGAAAGTGGAAAATAATGACTATTCTCCGACCAAAGAAAAGGATCCGCGTATAACCGCTTTCGGATCTTTCTTGCGGAAAACCCATCTTGATGAAGTGCCGCAGTTATGGAATATAATAAAAGGAGAAATGAGCTTTATCGGGCCACGCCCAGAAAGACCAGAATTAATCGAGAGCCTGGAAAAAGAAATTCCTTTTTATAAGACGCGCCTGCTTATCAAACCTGGCCTTACCGGCTGGGACCAAATATCCGGCATCTACCATTCAGCTACAATCGAAGACACTTTTGAAAAACTTCAATACGATTTATATTATCTGAAAAATCGTTCGCTCTTGTTTGATATTATGATATTAATAAGAACGCTAGCAACCATTATTTCGCGCGAAGGACGTTAAACACAATAAATAAATCAAGCAAACAAAAAAAACAGCGGCACCAGTCGCTGTTTTATAAATTCCCTCCTATAATTCTCCTTGCCTTGATTGCCAAAACAGTGAAGCCAAGGGAACTAAATAATAAGAACTTATCGTGGCGATAGCGGCGCCGTTAATTCCATAACGAGGAATAAAAAGAAAATTCAAAGCTATGTTCAATAAGGAAGCGGCTGAAGATATATAAAAAGCCAATTTTTGCGCGTCTTTAGCCGCTAAATAATTATAATTAGCCGTTCCGATAAAAACGCCGACACCCGACCAGGAAAGGATTTTCAAAACCGGAATAGCCGGTAAAAATCCCGAACCAAAAAGCAGG
>CAYPAS010000084.1:0-1686 GCA_964408785.1 uncultured Gammaproteobacteria bacterium
CGCCAGTCCTAGTCGCAGCTTTGTCGATTTAAAAACTGCCGATAAGGAAAAATTCTTGAAACTTATTTATGAATCAGAACCGGAATTAAACGGTTTGCGGGCTAATTTAGAATTGGCCACGATGAATTTGGATAAGATAAGCCGGATAAGCATCCTTTTTCCGGTTTATAAACAGATAAGCGAAACCAGGGAAGAATTAGATGAGGCTGTCGCTTTGATGGGCAAAGCTTCGCCGCTTATCAAGCTTTTACCGGCTATTGCTGGTTATCCGGAAAATAGCCGCTTTTTGGTCGTTATGCAGAATAATGACGAATTACGCCCTAGCGGCGGTTTTATTGGCGTTTACGGCTTGATTGACGTACATGACGGAGAAATAGTCTCAATGGATACCGAGGATAGCTATCATTTGGATATGCCAGCCTCTTTAAGTGATAAATGGAACTTACCGCCGCCGGAGCCATTAAAGAAATATTTAAAAGTAGAAAAATGGTATTTGCGTGATGCTAACTGGTCGCCAGATTGGCCAAGTTCCGCTAGACAAATCGCTAGTATTTATAATGATGAAAACATCGCCATTGGCCAAGAAGCTAAAAAATTTACCGGGATAATTAGCATAAACCCCGATCTTATCGCCGCGATGTTGCGGATAACTGGACCAATAGAAGTCCAGGGGGCGACTTATGATGCCGATAATTTCCAGCCGCTTTTGCAATACAACGTTGAAGTTGCTTATAAAGATAAAGATATTTCTTCTTGGGACCGCAAAGATATTATCGACGAGCTTTTAGCCAAACTCCAAGAAAGTCTTTTTCATTTGCCATCAAGCAAATGGCCGCAGATGATAAAAGCTTTATCAGCATCTATAGATAAAAGAGATATCCAAGCTTTCTTCTTTAATGATTCCTGGCAACAATTAGCCCAGGAATTACAGATAGACGGTTCTATTAAGAAAACCGCGAGTGATTATATTCTTGTCGCTGATGCTAATTTAGGCGCTTTTAAGACCGATGCCGTCGTTAAGAAAAATTTATCCTATCGTCTTTATCCAGAAAACGATAAGATGAAAGCCAGTCTTGATTTGAGCTATCTTCATGAAGGCGGTTTTGATTGGCGGACCACTCGCTACCGAAGTTTTACTCGGGTTTATCTGCCGCTAGGCAGTCAATTAAAAAATCAGGAAGAATTATCAAGAAATGTCGATGATCTTTCCGTTTCTACGGATAATGAAAGAGAAAAAACTGTTGTCAGCTTCTTTTTCTCTGTCGAACCGGGACAAGAAAAGCATCTTCACTTTGAATATTATTTACCGGAAAATATTAAGGAACAGTTAAAAAATCATGATTACGAACTATTAATCCAGAAGCAATCGGGCCGCCGTCAGGGGCAAATAGATGTTCAGATAGAAGATATGGCTGGTAAAAAGAAAGATTGGTCGGGAACTAGTGATCAAGATTTACTTTTCCCTTGGAATTAAAAATATGTCTTTAGCTTATAAGATTTCTAGCTTTAATCGCCGTCGTAAATATCAGATTTTTCAAAAAGAATTAGCGCCGACAAGCGCTGATAAGATTTTAGATGTCGGTTTTAGCGATCAAGAATATGGACCGGATGATAATTTCTTAGAAAAAAATTACCCCTTTCCAGAAAAGCTTACCGCTCTAGGGATAGATAAGGCGGAATTTTTTT
>CAYPAS010000085.1:0-1623 GCA_964408785.1 uncultured Gammaproteobacteria bacterium
AGCGTTTACCAATTCAAGGCGAAATGAAATCTTTACTTTTTTTGAGTTATTAAAACACAGTCAAAATAAAAAAATTTTAATTGATTTTATCGGTTTAATCAATAGTAATGTTGAAATTGAACAAGTTGACAAATTTGTAGATGATTTTTATGTAAAAAGAAAAATAGATATTGAAAAAATAATTTCAGAAACGGAGTTTGCCTGGAATAAAAAAAGGTTTTTTTTTGAAAGACAAATTAATGAATTATTCTCTTTTAGTTTTAAGAAGAGTGTTAGCGCCATGCCCTCAATTTGGCCTATATATGGAAGATTTTTTCAAAAGAATCTGGTTACTTTTCCTTATGACAAGAAACTAGACGAAAGACTGTTTGTCATTGTGCACGAGATTTTACATCTTGTTTTTTATGAATATATATCTACCAAATATAAATTTTCTGAAGAAAAAATTCTTAGTCAAGAGGTTTGGGTTTTTTCTGAAATCATAAATGTGCTTATACAAAATAAAGCGGATTGGTTTAATGAATTTAAAGTTAGGGCCGTTCCTTATACAGAACATTTATTGATTTATGAAAAAATGTCTGTAGATTGGAAAAGAAAAAATGACGTAGATTATTTAATTAAAAAATTCTTAATTTCTAACAAGGAAATGGCTAACATGGTTTAAGACACAAAAAACCGAGCCCTTATGGACCCGGTTTTTTTAGTTTCTGTATTTTTACTTAGAAATATCTATTTCGTAAACTGATTGGCCGTCTAGTAAATAAGCTTTTTGCGAAGCACTGTCGACGGCGGCGCCCTTCAGGTTGGCTAATCCCGAAAAATCATATTGCCTGGCTAATTTGCCGCTACTTTTATTTACTAGAGCCAAGCGTTTATCAGTGGCCGAAAAGATGTATAAATAGTTATTATCTATTTCTAAACGGGAAGCCTGGCTAATGGGTGGTGAAAGCGGTGCCGACTGAAAATCAGTCTTTTGCCCCTTGAAATATTTATTAACTGAACCGTCGCGATTAAGAATATACAGGCGGCCGTCAGCGGCGTCGATGGCTAAATCGCCAGTCTGGCTAATGTCGCTGTTATCCTGTAGCCAGGCCACCTGGGAAGCGATTTGACCATTACTTATGCGGTAGCGGAAAATTTGGTTATTAGGTGGATCAAGAAGATAAAAATAATTGTTGTATAAACGATATATATCGCTAGGCTTGCCGCCATCAGCGATAGTTAAGGTGCGGGAAGCGCCTTTTTTAACGTCTAACTCGTAAACCGAAGCCCCGTCTTTATAATAAAGCTTGGAAGATTCTGCGTCGGCAACCGGATTGACTAATTGCTTGAAGCCGCTAGCCGCTTTTTGGGAAACCGAAGAGGAAGCGACGGGAGCGGCGCTGTATATGGAGCTTTTTCCGGCGGCGTAAAGTTGTTTATCCAAGAAAATCAAACTGGAGGCTTCTGGGTCCGGTATTTCGAATAATTTTAATGGCGCCACCTGACTGATTTTTTGGACCTTTTGGCGTGATTCTTCTAAAGCGGCGGCCAAGCGGCTATAAGAATCTTTTTGGTATTGGCGATCTTGCGGCAGGGAACTTAAGCCGGCAAAGGCCTGATTATAAGCCTCTAGAGCGCCAT
>CAYPAS010000086.1:0-1568 GCA_964408785.1 uncultured Gammaproteobacteria bacterium
TAATATTTCATTGGCTCGCGAATGCGCTAAAACTTCTTGATCGGCTTTTCCGGGATTACAGATTTTGAACATCTTCATCGCCAAATCATTTTTTTCCTGACCACTTTCAAAATTAAAATTATCCATTAAAAAACCAGGCACCTGTCCAATTTTTATGGTAGCTATCACGCCAGCATTGCCTTCGTTTACTATCTTTGCTTGCATGATTAAAGTTTTCAAATAAGCTTCGAAAAATTTTAAATCCTCTTCTGGCTTTACGATAGTTTTTTCGTTTTTATTCAAAAGCTCGTTCTCTTTTCCTAGCGGCCAACTCCTCATCAATGAACCGTCTCTCATATTTTTTAATAATTATTTATCGATATTTATTAAAGCATTCCTAATAGCTTCTTTAGTGTAAGCTTTGCGATCCAAACGCCCCTTAGTGACGATTCCCACCAAACCTTCTCCGGAACCGATTTCTGGGTTGTCCGTAAGACCAACAGCTAAAGCCGCTTGGCTCATCGATTTACCGGATAAAATAAAATTCATTACCGAAGAAGGAACTTCCCAGGCGGAAGAAAAGCCGTAGAAAAACTGCTGACCGTCAAAAATAGAAGCGACGCAAATATCCATGTAAGCAGAGCGGCAATCAGGAATATTTATCAAGCCAGATTCTATCCCAAAAGAATAGTCGACGGATTCCAATAAAAAGGCGTTCTTAGCCCTATTCTTAGCACCTTTAATCGTCTCCTCTAAGCTCAACGGCTGTTCAGCGACTTCTGATTGAGCGCTGACAGGAATAATCTCCGCGTCGCTTAAAGCGGGATAGCCAGATAATATTTCCTTTAAGGCTTCTACCTTGGCCTTATTCAGAGTGGCGATGATTATTTTCATAATTAACTTTAATTTTTTTCAAAAGGAGTAAAGCGTAATTGCTTCTTGCCGTCCGATTCAACTTCATCAAAAAACATTGCTCGCGGCCTAGCCCAAATTTGATTATTGCTTAACGAGCGATAGATTACCAAATCTTCTTCCGTTTCACTATGCTTAGCGAAGCCAATAAATTCATATTCCCCGCCCTTAAAATGGCGGTAATAAGCGGCTGGCTCTTTTGGATTAAGATTTTCCATAATAATATTATAATTACCGCGTTAAGATAAGTTATAAAAATCACGAATACAAGCATCCAAATCAGGAATCAAGGGTAAACTCAAAGACTCAAGCGGCTTAACCCAGCGATAATCAGAATGCTCTTGCTGACTAATTACGATAGTCGGTTTATCGGATAACCTTAAAATAAAAGAGTGGTATATAAAATCATAATCACGATACCGCACGAAGAGTCGATAAATATACTGGATTTGATCAAGCGGAATTTTCAAGCCCGTTTCTTCTTCTACTTCCCGCCTCATTGCTTCAAATTCGCTTTCGTCCCCTTCAATCTTGCCAGCCGGCAAACCCCAGGTGCCACCTTCCGACTTATTCATTTGGCGCTTAAGCAACAAAATCTCACCGTCGCTTTCTATATAGCAGCTGACCACTGAAAACTTGGAATTAAATCCAGATGGCTCGTCTTTATATATCATATT